>CAZKTI010000010.1:0-13683 GCA_964555725.1 uncultured Gammaproteobacteria bacterium
ACCAAAGGTCGAACGCACTCGTAGAATTGGTGTCTTAAAAAAGGGGTACCTTCCATATAGCCCTCACCGTCTATATGAAAACCCTTCGGGTATTTTTTTAATTTTTCCTCTCTTTGATATTCTATATGTGCCTGATCATAAAGTAACTCTGCAAAACGAGCTAAATTATTTGCGCCTTCTGTAGCTTCTTCCCACGATACTTTCTTACCCTTTTCTTCAATAATGTCTTTAAATTCTTGGATGCGTTCATTGGATAGTTGCATATAACTATAATAAACCTTGGATTAAAAAAGTCTAGTGACATTCCTTAAAAATAAGCCGCCTCGGTATCGTAATGATCCCTAAAAATGACCGTTCGAAGGAATGTTAGAGGAGTTATATTTATATTTTATGACGGAGTTCGGTCGGCTATTTCAACAAGAAATACGACAAATAAGACAGCACTTATTGATTGACTGATCTACTCTTAAATGATAAGTTAATATGTTCTCTGAACCGTCATTGAATGAGCGATGACGCAGTGTGTTCTTTAAAAAATTGTGGTGATATAAATCACCCTACGGAGGTATCAAAATGATCTCTGGATACGCAAGAATAATAAGCAAACGAAAGATGAGTAAATCACTTTTTTTTGATGTTCGCTTTGAAGAAAATATAATTCAATGTATTGCTGAAAAGGGATGCGTGGAAAATTTTTCTTTTCTGAAATCATTATCTATTGGATCCGTGATTTTTATTGAAGGTAACCATTGCGATAGTGCAACTGGAACTCCTTCTATTCAGCTTTCACTATGTAAGCTAATTTCTCCATGCCACATCAGCATGCCCGATAAATCACATGGGATGACAGACATGCTACGTGGTAAAAACAGAGCTTTGGATTTAATATCTAATGACAACTCCTATCAGTTTTTTTCACTGTTGTCTGAAGCAATCAGAACCATTCGAAATCTGCTCAGCCAAGCTGGCTTTAATGAATTTCCCACAGGACTGCTCCAGTCTAATTTTGGAGGAGGTCTAGCCAGTGCATTTGTTACAAAGTGTAATGCAAATGGACGTCAATATGCACTCTCGTTGACTTCCGAACTAAAGTTGAAAAAACTTATCGCTGGTGGTTTCAACCGGGTTTATGAAATTACCCAATCGTTCAGAAATGAAGGCATCGACGGTGAACATTTTCCTGAGTTTACCGCACTAGAAGCATACCTGGTTGGTGATTCTCTTGATCAACTATATCAATTTCTAGAAGAAATCTTTAGAAAACTGTTAGCTACAGACACATCTGGCACACTCAGGAACGTAGTAGATTCGGATAATGTTCAATTGAATCATCTTACATTTGTTGAGGCTATGGATATTGCTTGCTCAGTAAGAAATCCAACCTTGTCATCTCTTGTTTCGTCAAATTCCGAACTTTTTGATGAAGAAATGCATGGATTCACATGGGTATACAAATGTATTACGAAAATTATAGCTCCACACTTTATTGTGCCTACTTTAATTTCTGAAGTCCCTCATGAATTCAATCCATTTTGTAAGATAGTTGAAAATTCAACTCAGCAATCTGTTTTGGTAGCAGGCGGTCTGCACATTGCAACACTTTCAGTAGATGAACATGACCTAGAAAAAGTGCTCCCACAGCTAACCAATCAAGCTGAAGAAACTGGCATTAGTATAAACCAAGAATTATTGGAACTATACAAAATAGGATTGCCTCCCATAACAGGTATTGGAGTGGGTATAAATCGTTTAGCAATGCTTTTCCTTCCTTTGGAGAAAAGACGTATACGTAATTCGATACTGTTCCCCTTTGTATAAAAATAAATATTAAGCCGTCTAATCAATTAGATGGCTTTTTAAATTACACCGCCTTCCAATATTTCGAAAATATTATCTGATGATTTTAAATGCACCATTGAATTCATGGGAATAGTGGCGATTGGTGAAGTATGTCCTATATTTGCATTATATAAAATAGGATATTTGTAATTAGCAGTATATGCATTTATTATTTTTTTTAATTTATTTTCATCAATTTTTTTATAAGTATATGGCCTTCCAATAATTAATCCTTTTATGTTTTTGAAAATATTAAGATTGTCTAAATCTGCAAGATAGGAATCTACTTTCGATAAAGCAAGAGGTGTACCCGGGTATTCTCCTTCTGGCAGATCAATAAATAAAATTTTATCTTTACTATCAATCCAATACTCAGTGCCGGCTAAATGATTTATGGATGAAACACAGCCACCAAAAATATTTCCAGACACTTCGCCTTCTCGCCACCACTGATATCCTGCTGAAACTTTCATCCTTCTTGGTCTTTCTAGATCCTTTTTCCCGCCCCAATCCAATAATTCATCAGTCCACTTATTAGAAGGCTGTATTATACCTATTGGGGTATTTTGACATAAAGCTTTTTTAAAATAATCAACTGTGTACTTATACGGTTGCGGGTGTTCACCAAATTCAGTAATAAGACATGGCCCATAAAAGGTCATTAAGTGAGCCTTAGTAATTATGGCCCAATGTAATACTGTAATATCTGAATATCCGATAAATATTTTTGGATTATCCCGAATAAGTTTATAATCCAAGTGTTTTATTAATTGATTTGAATGATTGCCACCGATTGCGCACATTATTAATTTTACTTCATTATCTCTAAACATTTCATGAATATCATCAACTCTATTTTCTATAGAGGAAGAAACATAATCTTGAGATTCTAAAGAATGTGTAGCAAATTTTATTTTGTATCCTAATTCTTTTAAGGCTTTTTCTGCTGAAGAAACTCTATGAGGAAAAAGTTTTGCCAGTCCAGCAGACGGTGAAATTACTCCGATAGTGTCTCCAGTATTTAATTTTTCTGGTTTAATAAATTTCATGATTATTCCCTATTTTATTGCTAAAGCAAATATACTCATACCTCTATTGCTTATAGTACTCATGCTATTATACCGCATTTCTAATTTTAATATATTATTAAAAATATTTGTATTTTCTAAATATTTAGATATTTCGCTTACTTTTTTATTATCTGGATCAAAATCTTCTACTCCTGGTTGCACTAAAACTGGTATACCAAATGTTTTAAGAGGAGTAAATCCTGTATTAACAAATAATTTTTCAATCGTCTCTTTAGAATGAGTTACCAACTCTGGAACGTGAGGAGCCCATGTGACCCTATTAGTATTTTCAAGCTTTTCTAATTCAGTAATAGTTGCTTTATAATTATTTATTTTTGAAAACAGTGCGTTGTAATACCCATGTGCCATGATAAGTATACGGCTTCCCTTCTTAGTAATTCGATATAATTCTTTCATGGCTTTATCTTGTTCATATATAAAACTTAATGGACTATAGATACTCACAACATGATCAATGCTTTCATTTTTTATACTAGACATGTTTATCATATCTCCTTGTATTAAAGTAATTTTTTCAGTAACATTTGCTTTCTCAAGATTTTCTTCTGCTTTTGCCAACATATCTTCGGATTTATCAAATACAATAATTTTACTAATTGTGTTCTTAGATATATTTATTGCCCAACGCGCTGTTCCTCCTCCTGCATCAAGAATTGTAGTTTTTTGATTACAAAACGGAATGATTTCTTTTTGAATTATTTCCATAATTATTGCATCAGACAATCGCCAAAAAGCACTAGTTTCATTAACGCTGTCTACTGTTTTTGCGTATGGTTTAAAAAAATTTTTAAATTGTTTAATATCCATATCTTAGTTAGGGTTTTGGTAAATATTGCCCTCTTGGTATATGCGTAGCATCCCAAATAACTGGTAATTTTAAAAGCCACTGAACATACCTCTGCCACCCCATACCAAATCCTGATGTTTCTTTATACTTTTTATATCTTCTTGTTTTTAAATATGGCTCATAATCGTCTTTTGGTAGATTAAATATTGCTACTTTTTCTTCTAACTTTTTAATACTTTTTATTCTTGTTCCGCTACCTATTACTTCTCTGTATCCAAAAAGTATCAAATCTGCATTTTGAGCATATTTTCTATTTTTATTCTTATCCCCTTCGTAAGTTTTATGATAAAAAGGAATTTCCATTAAAGGATAGTGTGTTACTAGAACGTGTGAATTTAGAATTTCAGTAAGTTTTATCTCCTCCCATGATTTAAAATATTTCATTGATATTTTTTTGTACTTTTTATCCCCTGTTGCATTAAATAATACATCCATAGCTTCAGTGAATGGAATTCTTTTTACTTTATTTTTATCGAATGAGCTTAATATACTTTTTATTTCTTTACCTGATAAAAAATACTTCAGGTCTTTCATATTATTTTTAACTAATGATGCTGTTATATGCCTCATTAATCCTAGAAGTAATTCTATATTTTCCTCAAAGCCAATCTTCCCCTCAAACTCAATGTGTTGAAATTCTGCAAGATGAGAAAAGTCAGCATCTTCTTTTCTAAAAGAATTATAAATAGAAAATACTTTATCAAGATTGTCTATCAATAAACGTAGTTCCAAATAAAATTGTGAACTCTCAGATAAGAACGCTTTTCTTTTATTATTAAACCAATCTATTTCAACTGGTAATGCATCAGTCGTATAATCTAATGTATCGCCTGAATATACTTCTCCTGGGGATGATATCATTAATGTTGTTATTGGAAGATTGCACCAATCAGCTCCTATTGATTTAAAGTATTCGACTGCGGATAAAAAAATTGTGTTATCAATATTGTGTAAATGAAAATATTTCTTATCTTTTATAATTCTGTCTGATTGGTTTTTTAAATATTTGTCCGTCAATTTTAATGTTGTGATGTCACCGATTGGTTTATTGATTTTATTGCCTAAATATTCAATTATCTGCTTTCCTCCTTTATAATCAGCTTTGTATGTTGCATTCATATGATTATAATCCTACTTTAAATTTTATTAGAAATCAATCAAAAAATCCCTTGTGAATTATCTGAATTCAAGTCCTAAAAATGGCACCGCCTCGGTATCGTAACGATTCCTAAAAATGAAGGGCGCTAGTAATCGAACCTATGGAAATTTTTACTATTATTTAAGTCCTCCTATCTCACAAACACAAAACCCCTCCTCAAAGGGGTCTTGTACAATATTTTAAAAGTGAGCATTTTGGTCTTCCCTCTCACTTTGTAACTAATTATATCATGTTTTTGATTATATCATAATGTTATGCTGAAAGATAACATTATAATTTGAATTTCTAACGTAAAAAACACCCTCTAGGTGCTTTGTATTTTATCTTATTTGACTCATACACTTGATTTTCTCTAAGGTCATCGTGCTAGCACGAGGTGGCGGGCTACCTCGAGCTGGAACCTTGATTTCACTAAGGGATTCTAAGCTTTTTTAGTATATCACAGGATAGGATCCTCGAGCGCTTTTTTATATAAAAAAGTTACAAAAGTGACACAGAATGAGGGATAAAGTTACAGCTAAGTGTAACATAATCATTAAAGACCTCTTCGCTTATTAAGCATAAAGTTTTTTAATGGCTATGCTATAATTTATCTAAATGAAACGAACTCAACTACTAAAATACGTCACGCTAGAAATGCATAGATATTCTCATTTTATCGTAAACGGATTACTATTTTTGTTTTTTGTAATATACTCTCTCACCCTCAGTGGAAGTGTAACTATAATCTATCTAATTGGCGTAATAGCGCTAACATTGTTTAACTTAGGTTCACCGATTGTATTAAAGGGTCGTAGTAGCACTGTTTTGCGTCTGATACTAATGCCTATTATAATTCTCTTAAGCATGGTAAATTTTGCACATTTTAAATACTTCGAAACATTCATAACACCAGAAAGTGGTATGGGGAGATTGCCAAATGTATCTGAATGGAGCTTACTGCTAACTTATTGGCAAACAATTCCTCCCATCCTTTATCTAATAGGCGCTCTGTACATAATATTTTTGTACATTAGTGAACTAAATATTCACATGCAAACTACTAAGAGATTGGGGTTCCTTAAGTATATCAGCATTGTATTGCTTTTATGCTTTTTTGTATTGCCATTTCATTTTCAAAGAGATTCTTGGTACTCAACTTATAATTATTATCGAGATTTAGGACCCATTATATATATAGGCAACGAAGTGTATGCAAGTTTTTACAGCAAATTTTTTGATAAAAAATTGTCAATAAAAGAAAATCTTTTTATTACGTCAAAAAATGAAAAAAGCAATAATCTTACAACGGCTCTGAACTCTCTTTCTCAGCAAACCGAGAATATATCTTCTATAACCATGCCAAAATTTACAACCCCACCAAACATAATTTTTTATCAACTAGAGTCTGTAGGTGCATGGGTGCTAGATCTTGAACAAACACCAATGCCATTCTTAAAAAGTCTTATGGAAAGAGAAGTAACTGTGGAAGAATTTTATGGGAACGATTGTCATACTATTGGTTCGGAATTCACCACTACATGCAGCATACTAACAAGTTCATCAGAGGTAGTGGCTAACCACCTTGATCCTATTAATTTGTCGTGCTTACCGCAAAAACTTGCCGTATCACATTCGTATGATACATCAGTTTACCATGCAAATGTACCCTCTTTTTGGAATAGGGATGTTCTTATGCCTCAAATGGGTTATAACAATCTATTTTTCTCCCCAACATTTCCAGTGCGCTCATATGACGGCGCTGTGATCAATACAATAATACAAAACAATATTACTAAAAAAGACCCCACTCTCGATTATTTCATAGGATATACTTCTCACGGTCCACATACTAAGAATTTTATTGAACGAGAATTAAAGGAAAACGATATAGAGATAAGGCCATTTTCTGGTCTACTTCCAGAGTTTATACATTCTATAGATGCATCAGAGGAAGATATACGAAATTATTTTGGGTTTTTGAAAATTGTAGATAAATCTATTGAACAATTATTTCAGGATTTACAAGAAAGAGGTGAATTGGATAATACTATAATAGTTATTTTTGGTGACCATCGATATTATAACTTTTTAGGAAGTGAACATGAGCAATACAAACGTTTTAATGAATTGCCTTTCGTTATGCATGTTCCTAATATGACACCTACACACATACCAATAACCGCTAGCCATATGGATATCGCGCCGACACTACTTCACCTTCTCAACGAAACTAATTCGATACCCCATGAATTTAGCGGTAAAAGCATATTTTCTTCCACACCAAGAAACTATGCTTATGGTAAGTGTGGCGAGGAAATTTACTTTTTTAACTCCAATTATATAATACAGGGAAATCAAAAAACGAATTTATATAAAGCTCTATTAAATCCTAAAATAAACGATAAATCAAAAATCATAATTGACAAAATAAAATACCTAACTGACATAAGTCAAAAATATTGGGAATATTCTCAAGATAAACTCTTTCCAGATACAACATTAATCAAAAGTCATTCCGATAAAGTGTATATTATTGACAATGGTTATAAGAGGCATATTTACAATGAAAAAATTCTTAATGAGCATGGCTATACATCTAAAGATGTGCATCTGATCTCAAACGAAGTGTTGGATAATTATCCTACAGGAGATGTGGTAAAATTTTTCGAATCTCATCTTGTGAACCGTCCTTTATTATTACGTGCAACAAATAGTATTCTTACACCTGGATCTGCTATTATTAATAACAAACTAGTAGCGCATGCATTAGGCGCAGCTGATAAGACCACAGGCTGTAACTGTCGAGAAGCATTTGTTCAATCATATGCTAACGGTTATCGTCTGTTTGAGGTTGATTTAGCGTTAACAAAAGATAATGAAATTGTAGCTTTTCATGAAGACAAGGAATCATTTATAGGAAGTTCAAAAAACATTTCAGAATTGACACATGATGAATTTAAAAGTCTTTCATACAATGGTCATTTAGATCTTATTGATCTAAATGATTTATTTGCCCTCATGGAAACGCACGTAGATACATATCTTATACTCGATCCTAAAAACGACTATGAAGCAATAATGTCTAAACTTATAAAAAAAGGGGTTACAGAATACCCAGATGTTCTTTCAAGAATTATTCCCCAGATATATTTCCACGAACAGTTAGATCAACTAAATGAGTACCCGTTTAATGATATAATATATACGCTATATCTAAACGAGCCGAGTGAGGATGATGTTCTGACTTTTCTAGAAAATCAAACTAGTGTTACAAGTGTCACAATGAGAGAAAGAAGGTTTAATGAAGATTTTTCGTCACGATTAAAAGAAAACGGCGTTTCGGTATTTGTACACACGGTTAATGATAAGGATGAGATAAAAAAATTTCTAGAAAATGATATAGGTGTCTACACTGACGCATTATAATTGATAAAATGATTAATAAATTTTACTTAAAGCTTTTCGCGATATCTACCACTCTAACATTTTTGTTATTTTCATGGACACTATTCCTTGGTGATTTTTTCTCAGATGATTTTACTTGGCTATGGCATGGTAAACAAATAGATAATGATATTTTACGTATTGCGACATACCGTATGTCGAGTTTTTATTCGCCAGTTATGAATAGCTTTTATTCAGCACTGTATTCCACTATTGAAAATACAACATGGATTTATTTTTTTGCTGGGTTAATTGTCCACTTACTAAATAGCTTCTTGACCGGACTTCTCACTTTTCAATTAACTTATAGTAAGAAAGCATCAATACTTTCTACACTCTTTTTTTGTGTCGTCGGTACTGCATATGAGCCTATAGTGTGGGTTGCATCAAATATGCATAGCATCGTTACCTTTTTTATACTCTCTTCAGTTATTTCCTATATCGCATTTTTAAAAAAACAAAAAGTTTATCTATCACTCATTACGTTTCTTTTTTTCTTAGCCGCGCTCGGAACAAAAGAGGTTGGTATTGTTATAGTACCTTTATTATTTGCAACACTCTCATATACTTTTTTAGAAAAGAAAGAATTATTGAAATCATTCACGCATGTGATACTTATTTTGGCCGTTTTAATCACATCAATTTTTTATTCCATACAACAATTTATATGGCAACGCTCAGGAATTACAGTTCTTGAAGGGGTGTGGGAGGTTACTGTTGGTAATATATTAAAATTACCAATTGTAATTGTAGATGTTCTTGTACCTTTTTTTGAGATTAATAATAACATAACGGCAGTATTTATTCTTGTAATTAGCCTTATGGTGATTATATCTGCGTCATTTAAGATGTATAAAAATAGAATATTCCTATTTGGATGTTTCTGGACTCTTGTTTCTGTCATTCCAACAATATTTTTTACTACAGAGCACTGGTGGGGACCACTTGCATCACGATATACTTATCTACCCCGTGTAGGTATCGCAATACTGGTTGGTACCTTTACGGCTTTAGCTGTTTCAAGAATGAAACGCCGAGTAGTTATCCTTTTTATTGTTCTACTTTTTTATAATCTTTTTTACTGGTCGTTTACCGTTAATCAAAAGTATCCATATGTTTATGCTACAGGCAAAACACTGAAAGAGGCTATTTCATTAATTAATGTAAGTAAAATAACTACGGTATATGTAGCTCCAAATAGACCATTTGAAAGTAATAATGCTTATATAGTGGGTGCATTTGAGACACGAACCGAATTAAAAAAAGAGGACCTAATCTTTCTAAAAGGTGATGCTCCTGGGATTCTTCCAAAGAATTCAGCAATTTTAATATGGGACGCCGAGGAAAGATCATTTCAAGTTGATATACCAACAACTAGCTTGGACATAAAATAAAGTAAATATATAGTTACAGTGGTGTGTAACTTAAAGTGTTTTACGCTATATAACAGAAGTGATATAGTTCCAATATGGATTACCAGCTACAAGTCAAACCATTCAAGCACAAAGACGGATACAAGTATAAGGTTATCGAAATAACCGATATTGCTTTACATACAACAAATATGGAAGCAACGTCCGCTAGCAAGAAGATTAAACAAGCATTTCAGAAGAACACACCAGAAAGGCTTTTTTCGCCCATGGATAACCAAGATAAACATAAAAACGCAACACTCGCTCTGCTTAAAAGTGACCCTGAATTTATGCAATTCATACAAGATGAAGAGGCGAAAGGGTATAAAGTTACAAGTAAGTGTAACTAAAAAATCCATAATCAAAAAACTACAACCTAAGTATGTAGCTTTCAGAAAGCGGGTAACAAGAATCGAGCCAAAAAATTACTTTTTCTCTTCTTTTGTAAATACCAGATATTCCATTATCCTAATACCACCTACAAATGTTTCACTGGCTTAAAAAAACAAAAAACGGCATTTGAGATGCTGTTTTTTTATTGCGGTATTTTAGGCTCGTGGGTCGCCTCGATAAAGAGTTATAGTGGCGGGCAACACGGGTCTAGTACCTACTAGTATAGCGTTTTCAAAGGGATATTCAAAGATATATAATTAGACTATTTTAAGAGCTTAGGTCGCTATTATTATATACAAAATGGGACAAATGGGACACTGGATGAGGATTTTTCAGAATGTCCCGTTTTCTAGCAAACTATTGACAAATTATAAAGAAATTGATATAAAGAACGGCTCTTTGAAAATCTTCGGAGTATAACAAAACCATACTCCGAATCGATAACGAATACGGAGTTCAAAGGAGGAGATCATGTCACCCGACAAGGTAGGCAGAGTTCTGATCGTGTCAGGACAGAGCGGTGTCGGAAAGGACACCATCATCAACATCATCACCAACCGTTCCGACTTCAGCCGCCTTCCTTCGTGCACGACGCGATCGCCTCGACCGGGCGAGATCGACGGTGTCAGTTATCACTTCCTCACCGAGGAAGCATTTCTGGCAATGCATGAAGAAGGCAAGCTGATCGACCACGTCGTCATCAGCGATAAGCACTACGGAATGCCCGCAGACCATATCATCGATGCGGTGAACCGTGGGAAGGACGTTGTACTTCATCTCGTCGTCGGAAGCGCGATGCTCGTGAAGCATCTCATTCCGCAGGCAATGCTGGTGTTCATCTTGCCTCCATCGCACGAAGAACAGGTCAGCCGGATGGTGGGCCGAGGGATGTCCGATGAAGAAGTTCGAATTCGTCTTCGTGACGATCCAACTCCACTAACAGCTTCCAGGTTCTACGACTTCGTCGTGGTGAATCACAACGGCGAGGAACGCGACACCGCAGAAAGAGTTCTTCAGTACGTAGACAGTACAACTGGATCGGGTGCGTACGCTCGCTTGCGTAAAGGGATAGAACCCTATAGAATTGACTATATGTTTCCTCAATATTTTGCTACAGGCAATCAGAACAAGCTGAGAGAGGTCAATTCAATTCTAGGCAAGAATCTCGAGCACATTGAGCTCGACCTCGTCGAACCCCAAGCAGTCGACGTCGCTGAAGTGGTCAAGGACAAGGCACGTGATGCGTTCGAACAGACAGGGAAACTGGTCCTCGTCGAGGATACCAGTCTCGAGTTCGCATGCTGGAATGGCCTTCCGGGCGCACTTGTGAAGTGGTTCATGGATTCCATCGGCAACGAAGGAATTCTCAAGATGATGGCCAACGAAGACAATAGGGTTGCGACCGCCAAAACGGCCGTAGCTTTCTTCGATGGCACCACAGCACAAGTCTTCACTGGTGAAGTCACTGGAACCATCCCCACGGAGATAAAGGGAACCTCTGGCTTCGGCTGGGATCCCATCTTCGTACCGGACGGACATACCAAGAGCTTTGCTGAGATGACCCCAGAAGAGAAGAACGAGGTGTCCATGAGACGCATGGCACTCAACAAGCTCAACTCTCACTTCGGCAAGTAGCCGACAAAACAAAGAAAAGGAGTTTCAATTGAACGCCGAAGAACTGGCTCGTACCAAGATGGGCGAGCGTTCTCTTGTGTTGATCAAGCCCGACGGTCTCATGCGAGGTATCGTTGGACGAATCATTCAGCGCTTCGAGGATGCTGGTCTCAGGATCGTAGGCATGAAGATGCTCACCCCTTCGAGGGAGATGCTGGAACAGCATTTCCCCCAGACACGCGAGTGGATGGAGGGGCTGGGCGAGAAATCCCTGGCGACGTATCAGGAGTTCAACATCGACCCCGTCGAGCTGTTGGGCACCGCCGATGCGTACGAGATCGGCAAGATGATCCTCGCTTGGAACTACAACTACCTCTCGAGCGCTCCAGTGATCGCACTGGCTCTGGAGGGGATTCACGCCATCGATGTGATTCGCAAGATGATCGGGCACACGCTGCCCTATCAGGCTGTGTCTGGCACGATTCGTGGAGACTTCTCCATCAACGCGCCGGATCTCGCGAACATCGTGGGTAGTGCCTGCAAGAACATCGTCCATGCCTCCGCGAATGTCGAGGAGGCAACCAATGAACTGCGTCTGTGGTTCTCGGAGAATGAGATCGTGTCGTGGGAACGACCGGATGAGTTCTTCGTTTTCCTCAAGGGCGCCAACGTCACCGGTGAGTGATAAGGAGATTCAAGATGTGCGCTAACTGTAGCGACACCGGCGAACTGGAACTCCAGTTCCATGAGATGAAGGAGAGCGATCATCGCGAGGCTGCGGAGTACGCCTACGCCATCGCAATGATGCGCATGCGGTCGGGTGACCGTTCGGGTGCCCTCGAGTTCGGACGGGAGAGCATCAAGCTGTTCGACCTCTGCATTATGAACGAATACGAAGACTGCGCAGCGCGGAATCAGCGCCTCGGTTGTGTCGAGATCCCCGATCTCATCCACCAGGGCGTGGTCCGTCAGCGCTTGGAGCCACTCGTGCTCTAACCCGCACCTTCGAAGCCACGCCAAGTGGCAAAACCCCCGGACACAAGCATGTACCCTACAATGGGACGTGACTCTGTGTACCGGGGGTTTCGAATTTCTAAACTATTTCTTCTCTTCTTCCCTAAACACCAAATACTCCATTATCCTATACCCCTCCAAATGCTTCACTGGATCAACAAACCTATACCACGGTTCTGAATGAAACCAATCTTTACCATCTTTTGTCTCTTTAACCATCTGTGATTCAGTGAGCTTCTTTGGTGGTAGCGTATCCTTATTGTCTTTTATAAGAAAGATAGAAACATGTGGTTTACCTGAAGCGTTTAACACCGTACGAGGTATTAATACCCCTTCCTTTATAAACCGCTTTACTGCATGTCTATCAATATTAAAACGACTCTCTAAATCATAGGTAGAATACCAACTCTCTTTATTCTTAGCAGCAGTAGCAGGAATAACCTTTTTATCAATAGCTTTCTGACATACAAGACACTTAATACCGTACTTGTCATACCAGGTTTCTTCATTAGAAATTGAAGAAGAGCATATAAAGCAGGAGTAGCCTTCACCTTCAATATGAAAGCCTTTTGGAGAAACTTTCAGCTTTTGTTCCCTTTGATATTCTATATGAGCTTGGTCATACAGTAACTCTGCAAGACCAGCTAAATTATATGCGCCTTCCCGAGCTTCTTCCCAAGAAACCTTCTTACCTTTCTCTTCAAGAAGGTCCTTCATCTCTTGAATACGTTCATCTGAGAGTTGCATACATTGTTTATTTGATATAATTTTCAATTAATTGGAAATTTGAGTGATTAAAGTATTATGGCAAAGAACTGCTTCCGTATTGATTTTAAAAAATCTAAGTTATTATAAAAAATGGGAATCTTATATAAAATTACTCTGACC
>CAZKTI010000011.1:0-13382 GCA_964555725.1 uncultured Gammaproteobacteria bacterium
TATAGTTTTTCTTCAAAAACTTGTTTTCTAAATTGTTCCCATTTTTTTGGAAGCTTACTTCCTTTTTCTTCAATCTCTTTTAATTCAAAATCAATGTCCATATTGTCTGCATCTTTTACTATCTTTGCTTCCATCGATTCTCTTTTTTCATATTCTATAAAAATATCGTTAAAATCTCTGAGGCTAGTGCCATCCGTCATATGGTCTGCAGCCTTAAACTCATCTGATGTACAGTACATTTTTTGCACATAGCTCAAATCGGTTGTCCGTGATTCCACAAGATCATGCATGAGTGCCATCTTCATTATTTTTTCTTCGTTTTGGACTCCTTCTTTTCTGGCAAGTACCAGTGCAATAAATACAACGCGCATTGTATGTTCAAGATTATTTGCTGCTTTGTGTGCTAAATGCTGTTGCCATCCTCGAGGTACATGACGAATTGAACCTAATTCGTATAAGAATTCTATATCACGTTTATTCATATTTGGAGTATAGCATGTCAAAAACAAAATAGAAGTTTGTTGCTTCTATTTTTATTAATTTTATTATCATGAAATACAAAACAAGGTCTTTAACCTTGCTTACATTTTGTGGTGCCGGGGAAAGGACGCAATTCGCTTTGCGAATTGTTATCTCTATCGTTCGGAAATGAAATAACTTTCATTTCACTCACTTCACTCAATAATCGAACCTGTTCTCGTCCTATTCCATCAAACAACGCAAATAAAAATAGAAGTCATGGACTTCTTTTTTATTTGCGTGGTGCCGGGGAAAGGACTCGAACCTTCACGGGTTTAACCCCACTGGGTCCTAAACCCAGCGCGTCTACCAGTTTCGCCACCCCGGCCCAATTTATTTTCCTATGATAAAACGTGTGTTGTATTGTACTTTTTTAATATTTATTGTCAATGACGATGTTCACTGATACACTTTAATTTATGAAACAATATTTAGACCTCTTACAGCATATTTTAGATGAAGGTACTGATAAGGGCGACCGAACTGGAACTGGTACGAGAAGTGTTTTTGGCTATCAGATGAGGTTTGATCTTTCTAAAGGTTTTCCTGCAGTAACTACAAAAAAATTATTTTTACGCTCTATTATTCATGAGCTTCTTTGGTTTTTAAACGGTGACACAAATATACAATATCTTTCTCAAAATAATGTACACATTTGGGATGAGTGGGCGTTTCAACCATATATTATTGCAAATAAACTTGAAGAAAAATTTCCTATTTATTCCTCTGAGTGGATGGAAGAAAAAAAACGATTTGTAGAAAAAGTAGCAATTAATGATGAGTTTGCAAAAAAGTGGGGAGACCTAGGACCTGTTTACGGAAAGCAGTGGACTTCTTGGACAGCACCTGATGGAAGCTCTATTAACCAAATTGCAGAGGCTGAAAAAATGATTAGAGACAACCCTGACTCAAGACGTATTATGGTGAGTGGCTGGAATGTAGGAGATATATATGAGCTACTTAAAGGAAAGTTTACTGCTCCTCCTCCATGCCATACTCTTTTTCAGTTTTATGTTGTAGATAATAAATTATCTTGTCAGCTTTATCAGAGGAGTGCAGATGTATTTCTTGGTGTACCTTTTAATATTGCGTCTTATTCCCTTCTTACCATGATGCTTGCACACGTGACGGGAAAAGAGCTTGGTGAATTTATACATACATTTGGTGATGTTCATATATACAATAATCATATGGAACAAGTTAAGCTTCAACTTTCTAGAAGCACTAAAGAGCTTCCGAATATGAAAATAAATCCTAAAAGAAATTCAATCTTTGATTTTGAGTTTGAAGATTTTGATTTGCAAAACTACGATCCTCATCCTGCAATCAAAGCACCTATAGCTGTATGATTTCTGGAATAGTTGCTGTAGACAAAAATAATCTTATTGGATCTTCTGGAGAAATACCTTGGAGTCTTCCTTCTGATCAAAAACGTTTTAAAAAAATTACTATGGGACATCCTATTATTATGGGAAGGAAAACTTTTGAATCAATAGGCAGAGTGCTTCCTGGTAGAAAAAATATTGTAATAACGCGTGATACATCATATGCAATGGATGGCGTTTCAGTTTTTCATTCTATTTCTGAGGTAATTAATGAAATAAAAAATGAGGATGAGTCTTTTGTTATTGGTGGTTCTGAAATCTATTCAATGTTTTTACCACATATACAAAAATGGTATCTCACTGTTATTGAACATACTTTTAAGGGTAACGTTTATTTACCTAAAATAGATTTTTCTTCCTGGAAAGTTTTAGATAATGAGCTTAACGAAAAGACTAGTGAATTTCCATATTCATATAGATATATAACATATATAAAAAACTAGCTACTTTCTTAAATGTAAAAGGTTGAAAGTTTTTTATTGTGCGCTACAATATTGCAAGTGCCATACATGCAAATCGGGGGGATACCATGGCAATGAGGAGATTTTTCTTTTTTTCACCTGTGAGACTTTTGGTAGTCCTTTTTGTGCTAATGGTAGCACTCGCATCACTTTCTTTCTGTACGAAACAACCGAGAGGGCGGTGGGAAAAAAGGCAAGAGGAGGGTTTCTCTTTTTCACAGTTGGCCTTTGACAGCAATCAGGGTATCCGGCTAAGGGTACTTTCCTTCAATGTGCGTGGGCTTCCTGTAGTTCCAGCTGAAGAAAATGCTGGCCTTATAATAAAGATGTTTCATAGCGCAAGGCATCAATATCCGAGCATAAATGCAGTTTACGAAAGTGCGAGAAGAGTGATTCCCGCTGAAACGACATTTCTGTCACTCGGTTCACTCATTCAAGGGTCTTCCTATGATGCTGTCTTTCTGCAAGAAACTTGGTGCTGGAAGCCTTTTCTATTGAAACACATCTCTCGCTTTCCGTTTATAGGAGAAGGTAGAAGTAACGATCTCACTATTGCGTCGTCGTTCTTTTTCACACTCTCCTATCTGCTGAAAGAGGCTGGATCGTGTGATGGCTTTCTTTCTTCTGGACTTACCACATTGGTAGCTCTTCCAGGAACAACAACCGCTCTTCCGTATGAGCCTTTTTCAAGTTGCAGTGGCTACCTTGAAGGTAAAAACGACTGCTTTTCTGAAAAAGGTGATCAGCGCATCCGACACACGTTCCCCAATGATGCAGAGCTTGACTTGGTGAATGTTCATATGGATGCAGCTTCAGGGCTTGAGGACCTTGCTGCTCGTGAGAAGCAATCGGAAGAAATTGAGCGCGGGCTAGAGGACAGTGGGGCTGTAATAGTCGTTGGTGACTTCAACCATTGTTTTGGAGGGGAAGAGGAACCCCCTTCTCAACTTATTGAGTCCTTCCCTGCTAGAAATGGTCTTACCAATGCCAATGCGCGTAATGGCAACCGAACAAGGCCTTGTGCAGATTCAATTTTTTTTCGAGGCAGTGATAAGATAGACATTGAGCTCCTTCGTGCTGGCGTCGACAGAAACTTTGAGGGTAAGAGCGACCATCCTGCAATCTTTGCAGAGTTTCACATACTCTTCAAAGGCTCGAGATAGCCGCCTACAACACCTTTCTTTTGAGAGGTGTTTTATTTTAGAGTGTGTAAATTTTTCTAGGTTTACAAATAATTTTTTTAGGAGCAGTATAAAAATAGTACATAAATCAATCAGCTAAAAGGGGTTTTCGTGGTAGAATTCGAGCGATGCCCCTCTTGTAGGGGAAGAGGAAACCGTCCTATCATCCGGCCCAAGGATGTGACTCACACGTGGTGGGAGTTTATGTGGAGATTCCCATTCATTCGATTGGTAACTGAAGAGTTCAAAGGTGTACTCACCTACGAAGGTGATAGGGTGTGCGAAAAATGTGCTGGTTGGGGAGAAATTCCCATTGGTGGTATTGCATCAGACGAAAATAAAGATAAAACTCTGCATTAATGCTTCTTGCGTTTCTACGCTGAGGCATTTTATTTTTTAATTTTTACTTGCTTTTTTAAAATTTTTCAGTATAGTGGTAATTAGCACGTGGGGATGTCCCACATTTTCATCAACAACATCGAGAAGGACCGAAAGAGAGGGCATATGACAGCGAAATGGCTCCGGTGGCGTTGGCCACATCTACTCGCGCTTGCGCTTGTGGCATGGATGGGGGCGATCCTCATCTCGACTTCGGCAGTGGCAGATGCCACCGACACTCCGCCTCTCGGCTGCGTGATCAGCGTGAGCTTCACCATCAGCAGCGGCGGACCATGCGGAGGTGACCAAGCGATCGTGGCCATCTACCACGGTGCGGGGGGGGAACATGGAGGCGCCAGGTGACAACGGTATTCCAGTGAGCTGGAAGCCGCTCGGTTCAGCCGAGAGCATCAGCGCCAATCCCATTGCCTTTTTCGCAATCCGCGGTGATCCGTACTACGTCTGGCACACGACAGCCATGCTCGTGCATTTCTTCGGAAGCGTGGAGGCGGTGACGACTGACAGAACGGTCTACTCACCGGCCTATCGGGCCACTTTCCTCAATGACGAGTACTGGCACGACGCTCCGTACAGGCACGTGAGCTTCTTCGGCAACACGAGTCCGCCGTCGCCACATCAGCGGCGCTAGGCGCCATCCCACCTCGGGCCGCCTCGGGGACGATAGTTTCACTTACTTGTGTAAACCAACATTTGTAAGGGAACTACGTCCCCTTTTATTTTAGTAAAAATCCCTTGACGAAACGCTGTTTTTATGATAAAATATATTTAGAACCTTACATATGGTTTGTTCCAAAAAGGAGGCGGCAAAGACCGTTTATCAAACCACTTTTTGTTTTTACCCTTACGCTTCACCCTCAATCGATCGTCCGAGGATTTTTATGTCACTATTGTGAACTGCTTTTCTAAGTGTTCTATTTATTGCATACGCATGGTTAGCTCTGAATAACATTCACAACATTAGAGTAGTTAACATCCTGACTATATTACTTGTGCACATCACACCCCGAAACGAAAGAGTAAAAATAACACGGCCCACCCACAACTGGTGGGTTTTTTTGTTGCGAAAAAATACTTTTTTATATATATTTATATATGTGCGCCCCCATCGGTTGGGGGCATTATCACAAACGAGCAAACGGAGGTTGCAGATATGCAACGATTCCATCCGGCCCCTCGAGGGTCCCCCTCGGCCGACATCGGCCACATGCAGGCTGCCCAGGAGATGGCGACGCGCAAGAACGCCAAGGCCGGCCAGCACGACATCCCGTCCGACGTCACCCATGCCATCAACCACTCGATCTGAAGGAGGTGCGCGCATGCACCCCATTCACCGGTGTAGCGCCAAGCGCATATAAGCGCCCCTAGGGGCGCCAGACCCCCGATTCGCAAGAATCGGGGTTTTATTTTTGTTATAAATTGTCAAATATGTCACTTGTCTTATGTTGACAACAATCAAAACAAATTTACTCTTGGAACATGAAAGAATACCTAACTTTGTTTTTCTTAATTTTTCTATTCATTTTTTCTTTTAGCAATTTTGTAAATGCTTCTGAAAAACAACTTTATATTTCTGAAATTTTTTATAATGCGGATGGTAACGATACTGGTAAAGAATATGTTGTGATTACAAATGATAGTGGTAGCCAGGTAGACATGACTGGCTGGGACATTGACTTATCTTCTGCTCCATACTTTACATTTCCATCATTTATTCTTTCATCTCATAGTTCGATTATATTACGTGCAAATACTGAAGGTGTGGACACAGAAGATATATTACATACAGGACTTACTAGTAATATGAGTAATACCAAAGGGCCTATTGCATTATTTTCTAGTACTGAACATACGACAGAAAATCTTGTTGATTATGTTTCCTATGGCTTGGGTGGTCTTACAAATGAATCTAAGGCAGTTGCTAATAACTTATGGGAAGTAAATAAATTTATTCCACTACCTATAAAAGGAAATGCATTATTGTTTGATGGTACTACCTGGCAATCTTTTCCTCCTACTTATTTTTCAAATGTGATTGATGAAATTGTAGTTGATACTATTGAGAATAAAGTTGAGGAAGAAAATGAAGAAACTTTGGTTGAAGATGTATATACTATAGAAGAAGAAAAGGATTTTGACGAAGATGTGCCTTTAACTCAAAAACGATCAATTTCGCAAAGTAAAATGATTCCTGTAGAAAAATCAGTTTCTTCTAAACCTATTTTTAAAAAGAATGAACCAATGAAAATTATTACTGGTTTAGTTATTGATGCTCCCACTAATGCTATTGCCGGGGAAACTATTCGTTTTGACGCTACTAAATCAGATTTTCCTGGTGATGATTTGCCTTATATATGGGAGCTTGGTGATGGTAATGGGCTTGAGGGAATTTTTACAGAATATACTTATAATGCGACTGGAACATATGATATCATACTATCTACAAATTTTAATGGCAAAAAATATTCAAAAACACATAATATTATTGTAACTACAGAAGAAGACAACACCTCTCAACTATTACTATCTGAAATATCAAATTTACCAAATAAATCTTTTGTGACTGTGAGTGGCATTGTTATTGTACCACCTGAACATTTTGCACAAACATATTTTTATATAGTAAGTGAATATTCTGATGATGAAAACATTGTTCGGGGTATTAAGGTTAAGCTTCCACGTAATGGCTCTTTGGAGCTAGTTTCTGGTGACGTTTTAGCAATTTCTGGCACTTATACAAAAAGTGGCGATGAGCATTATATTCGTGTTTTAAATGAAGATGATGTAAGTATTTCGAATACTGGCACCTTGCCTCATCCTACACTTTTTTCTTTGGAGTTTATTGATGATACTTTACTTGGCTCGTATATCACAATTACTGGAGAAGTAATTCAAAAGAAAGGAAATAACATTTATATCGATGATGGTGTTGAAGAAATCAGGGCCTATATTTACCCAAATACAAACATAGATAAATCACAAATTTCAAAAGGAGATATAATTGATATTTCAGGAATACTTTCTAAAACACGCTCGGGTTTTAGACTATTGCCTGTAGGTAATGATGATGTGCAAAAATTTATAGAGCCTCCTACTATTACAGAGCAATTACAAATTGAACCAGTTGCGGATTTAAATACAAAAAATACATTTATGCAATTTCTAGCTGTGTCTATTGTTGCTCTTCTTATTTTTATTATTCTTATGACACTTAAAATAAATAAAAGGAAATTAGAAATACATTCTTTTGAAAAGTAAAACAGACCTTGGTGGTCTGTTTGGACAAGTCTGTTTGTCACCAATCCTCTTCTTGTCCGTTGTAGTACATTTTTACCGATTCCAGCAAGAGCGCTTCTTCCTCCTCAAACTTTTCTCGATTAATGAGCATTTTGAGGAGCCGTTCCAACGTGTGGAAGCTTCGGGTTTTTACTGGTTGCGCCATGAGCATCCTGCAATGAGCCCTGATCATCTCTCTAACTGCGCTCTGCTCATGTGGGTTTTTCAAGTATTCGCTTCTTGCGAAAAACCTGAAAAAAACATTCATGAACTTTCCGTGAGCCTTGTACAGGTTGTTGATTCTCGCCTGGTACTCGGTCACTTTGTTCACGGTCAATACGTAGAGAAAACCAAGCAACACGACGATACTTAGCAACACGACGATTAGTATCCACAGTACAGCTTCTGAAAACACTTTGGTTTCCTTTCTTTTTCTTCTTGCCCACACTTGACGAAAGTTCGTGGGCTCACTACATGAAAAAGTATACCGTTCCTGCAACAACGGTTGCTGCTAGGAGGAAGCGAATGGGTCTTCCGTACCCCTGTTGCCCACTATCAGGATTTCTCAGGCACTTCTGACAAGTGAGCAGGTCATGGTCGGTGACATACCCTCTGTAGATATGCCCCTCTTTACACCTGTCGCACTTCACTCCGTATTCGACAGCAGTCTGGTTAATTCCCAAAACTTGCCCCCTTTTCCAGTCATTGCTGTTATGTACTAAAATAGTCTTAGCACATTAATTTTTATTTGAAAAGCATGCATATTCTCTACTTGCGCTATCAAAAAAACCTGGTATACTGGTCTCCACTTGGCATTTCTAATAAATTTTAAGCGGGAGTGGCTCAGTGGTAGAGCGTCTCCTTGCCCCACGTCGTTTACAAAATATTTTATCTATCATTTTTTCAGAGCGGGAGTGGCTCAGTGGTAGAGCGTCTCCTTGCCAAGGAGAAGGTCGCGGGTTCAATCCCCGTCTCCCGCTCTGAGAAAATGACTAAAAAATCATTTTTGTAAAGCGACGAGAAGCTCGAGGTCGTTAGGGTTAGTGGCCCCGTCTACCGCTCCACATTAACCCTTTATTGGGTTTTTGTTTTGACAAAACATTGATACGCTTTCATAATAGTTATCACATGCCCGGGTGGCGGAATTGGTATACGCAGTAGACTTAAAATCTGCCGGAAGTATTTCCATGCGGGTTCGAGTCCCGCCCCGGGCATATCTTTTGCTAAAATTTATGCTTTATACAGGTAATGGCGATTATGGTACAACTGGTTTGTGGGGTGACGGAAACAGATATGAAAAAGATAGTCCAATGTTTCATGCACTGGGTAGTTTAGATGAACTCAATTCTTTTTTAGGAATTTGCAAACATAAAACTAGTCATCGTTCGATTATAAAAAATTTAGAAAAAATACAACATCATTTATTTATAATTCAAGCTGAACTTGCTGGCTCAAATAAACAGATTTTAGATACTCATATAATTTCAATGGAAGTTCTTATTGAAAGTATTGATGATATTCTTCCTCCAATCACAACTTTTTTATTGCCTGGTGGTACTGAGATAAGCGCTTATCTTGATTACGGACGAACTCTTGCAAGAAGAGCCGAGCGTGATGTTATTGCTGTTACACGTTTAAAAGAGATATCTCAAGAAAGTAAAACATATCTCAATAGACTTTCCACACTCCTATATGCGCTTGCTCGGTATATGAACTATGTTCATCAGGCCACTGAAACTCCACCCAACTATAAGTAGTGCTCTCATATTGATTTATTATGAGCATCTGTTAAGTTAGCAACAGTTCTCGGACAATAACTTCTTCAACTCTCAACAACAAAGAGGTTGTCATGACAGATCTAAATCAGATGTTTCCCCTGAACGGTGACGAAGCAGCTCTGATTGAGCAGGCGGGTGCTATATACAGGTGTCCCAAAGATGCAGATGGAAAGCGCCTTGGACCCATTGCGGGACTTTCTTCAACTCATCCGTGGGATACGGATGGCGAAATGAGTTACGTCAGTGATCTCTATATCAACACTGGCATGCTCGATCGCTGGCCGCACCTCATCGATAGCTTCGCGAAAAGGCTTTCAGCAAAGATAGCTGAAGCCGGACTCAGATGGGAAATTCGCGGTGGATACTTTGTCGCAGCACCAATGGGAGGTATTCAGCTGAATGCCTTTCTTGCAAGGCAGATGGAAGCGCAGGTTGCCTACACTGAGAAGGCTGGAAAAAGGTTTCAATTCAGACGATGTCTTCCTCCCGAAGAGTCTGCGAAGGTCATTATCTGTGAAGATGTGATTACATCTGCGCAAACTGTGGGGCAGGTCATACAAGAAGTTGAAAAAAGCGGTGCTGAAGTTCTTGCAATTTGTACGATTGTCAACCGCTCTGTCCTCTATAAATTCTCCAACGTGCCTATCATCAGCCTTGTTGATCTTCTCGGGGATGTCTATTCTCAGGATGATCCTTATGTGAAGGATGATGTTGATGGCGGCAATGTCGTCTGGGCACCAAAGGAAGTTTGGCAAGACATGCTTTCTGTTATGGAGGCACACGGTGGACGCTCTTAAACGAATCGTTGTTGCGCTAGATGTCAGTTCGTACAAAGATGCGCTCCTGCTAGTAGAACAGCTTGGTACAGATGTCATGTACAAAGTTGGTCTCGAGCTCATTTGTGCGGGGTATGGTGCAGACGTTGTGCGTTACCTAAAGAAAGCAGGGATACCTGTTTTCTATGATGCCAAATTTGCTGATATCCCGACAACCATGGGAAAGGCAGCAAGGAATATTGCGCACCAAGGTGTAGACATGTTTTCGGTTCATGCATCTTCTGGTGCTGAATCGATTCGAGCAGCTCAGGAATCTTCTGGCGACTCTCTTGTCCTTGCGGTAACAGCGCTCTCATACTTTGATGAAGCCACTGCTAAAAGGATTTTCGGCACGGGAAACGCATGCTCAACAATCAAACTAGCCAGAGAGGCACACGAGGGTGGGGCAGATGGCATCATTTGTTCTCCACGCGAGCTTGCTTCAGTCAACCGTAATGGTGAATTTTCTTGGAAAGCCATTGTTGGTGTTGGGATTCGTCCTGAATGGGCTCCTCCCGATGAGCAAGTACGGTCGGAAACACCAACTGAAGCTATAATGAGTGGCGCTACTCACCTGGTTATTGGTAGGCCAATCACCAATCCCCCAACGGGAATGCTTCCTATCGATGCACTTAACCTACTCGCAGAGGAGGTTGAAAAAGCTCTTTGAATCAAGACTGTCAGCAGTGACGGTCTTTTACTTTAAAAAATTATTCTGCTCTGGTACTATGGTGGTATGCCTGACATCAACAAAAATGATATTAATGATGAATTTAATAATGAAAATAACGCCCCTATTACATGGGACGGTACGTTACGCCCTAAAACACTTGGTGATTATATAGGGCAAGAAAAGTTAAAAGAAAATTTACGAATTTTCATTGATGCAGCAAAAAAACGTGATGAGCCTTTAGAGCATATATTACTCCATGGCTCTGCTGGCCTTGGAAAAACGACACTTGCTCATATTATCGCAAAAGAGATGGGTTCAAATATTCGTGTTACAAGTGGGCCTGCTATTGAACGCGCTGGAGATCTTGCTGCAATTTTCACTAATTTGGAAGATGGGGATATACTTTTTATTGATGAGATTCATAGAATAAATAAAAATATTGAAGAAGTTATGTATCCTGCTATGGAAGACTATATGCTTGATATTATTGTTGGTAAGGGTCCTTCTGCTAGAACTCTTCGGTTAAACCTTCCTCGATTTACCCTTATTGGCGCTACCACTAAAGTAAGCAATCTTTCATCTCCGCTTCGTGATCGTTTTGGTGCAATATATAAACTTAATTTTTATGATGAAGATGAGATCAGTAATATCGTAACGAGATCTGCTAACCTTCTAGATATTAAAGCTTCTAAAGGGGCGGTTTCAATTATTGCATCTCGTGCAAGAAAAACTCCTCGCATTGCTAATAGAATTTTAAAACGAGTTAGAGATTTTGCTCAAGTACATGACAAACCGAAGCTTTCCGAAGATGATTGCCATAATGCTCTTTCATTAATGGATATTGATCACGCTGGCCTTGATGAAGTTGATAGAACTATTTTAGAAACGTTAGTTTCTAATTTTGACGGGGGACCTGCTGGGCTTAATTCACTTGCTGCCACTCTTGGAGAAGAGATGGCTACTCTTGAAGAAATTCATGAGCCATTTCTTTTACAACTTGGATTTATTGAGCGTACACCTCGTGGAAGAATAATTACCCGTGCAGGAAAAGAGCATATTAATACACCCAATACTCAAAAGGGGTTATTATGATGCCGCTTTCTTTTTTAGTAATTCCTTATTTTATTGTTGTTATATTTTTTATTGTTCTTGCAGGAGCTGCTGTTTACCACATATTACGTTTTGATCTTATTAATGTTGTTACTCTTTCATTAATGTTTATATTTTTTATTTTAACAATATTAGTATTTGGCACTACAGCATATTCTCTTCGAGATGTTTCTTGGGGTGAAACTGTTTCTTTTTCGCCTGGCATTCCCTCTTCTTCACAAATTGATAATTCATTTTTTTAATCTATGAGACTGCATACCAATTTACCGAATGAAAAAACTGTACTTATTATACGTAAGCACTGGTTTATTTTTCTTATAGCTTTATTTCGTGACTCCATATTACTTCTTGTTCCACTTCCTGTAATTTGGTTTTTAAATACTACATTTCCTGGATTTGCAGACGGTTTAATTATCTACCCTGTCTATATTCTTTCATTAAGTTCGTACTATCTTTTAATATTACTTTTTTCATTTATTAAGTTCATAGATTTATATTTAGATGTTTGGGTTGTTACTACAAAACGTGTTGTGGGGATAGAGCAAAAAGGAATGTTCTCACGCATAGAATCTGAACATAGGTTTGATAGAATTCAAGATATTACTATAGAAGTTCATGGTCCAATTGCTACAGTTCTTGATTATGGAGATATTCATGTTCAAACTGCTGGTGAGAATGTACGCTTTTTATTTTTAAAAGCACCTAGTCCGTATGCTCTTAAAAAAGAACTTAGTAAACTTATTGAAGCATCTCGAGAGGGTGTTTAACAAAAATACATAGTGGTTACTATGCATTTTTGTTTTTGTTTTATTTTTACAAAAGAGCGATTTTAGCCTTATTTATAGGCTTTTTACGCAAATACGTTGCGTATTATAACAATAGCCGTTTATATTCTAGGTATCTATTGTTTTTTTTCATATTATTTTTCTTCTGTGGGTGCTGGCAAAACGCCTTCTTTATAAATTTGTTTTAAATCAATATTTGTATAGTAGTGATGGAATACTTCGTTAAACGTGTAGCCAAATCGTGATACCTGTATCAATGCTCCTCTTGCACTCATGCCAACACCGTGCCCAAAAATACGTAAGCCTTCGTTTGTTATATCTGAAACGGACATAAGGTATGGCTTATCGGTATCGCCCCAAACTTCTGCGTAACTTCTTGTTCTTCCATCACTTTGTGCAAAATATGGTGTTAGTGCCACCGCATCTTCATACGTTACCACCACTCCTTCTGTTTCTTTAACTGCGTTTACAAAAGTTGGTATACGAATCTCTGAATTAAATCCTTTATACACTTGATCATTTTTTGCATCTACATCAAAAGGCTTCCCTGTATGCCTTGTTCCATTTTCTTTTTGCCATAGTGCATAACTTCTTGCAGCAATTGCGATGCTCTTATGATATTCAATTGGAGATACTTCAGATGTAACTGATAATCCTTTTAAGTAATCTTTGATGGGAAGTTCGTTTACTACCCACGAAGAGTTTGTCTTTTCGCTGCGTGCCACTTCTATAACTCCCCTGAATCTGTTGTAGTTTAGCGACTCATCCCATGTTACTTGATTTGTATAGTTTAAAAGTGTGATATGGCCATCTGATGTTACAGGAATAATTCGAATCTTTTCTGACGATACACTTATAGGCCCTGAAATAGCTACATACTTTTTTGCAAATTCATCATATGAAATTACTGTTCTTGCATCGCCATTAATTAGTACACCTGTTACGTTTTCTTCTGAAACAATTCTATAATCTAAAGGGGATGCAAGAATAATAAAGACTTCGA
>CAZKTI010000012.1:0-12992 GCA_964555725.1 uncultured Gammaproteobacteria bacterium
CGTTGTCTTCAAGAAAAATAAGACCGTTTGAAGGATATGGAATGTTTAATGTTTCTGTTGATGTAGCTCCCACTGATAGAACATTTGGCCAATCAACCCACCAAAAAAACCAGCGGTATTCACACGTTGCTAAAGAGTTTACCTCATAAATGTCGAATGTGTTGTCAGTTTTAAAATTTACATAGTAACCCTCTGAACCTGATGGGGCACGATATATTCCGTTTGCTTGTGCATCAATTTTTGCTTGTGCCAGATCTGCTGTAATTCCATTAAAGTCTACAGGAGAAACTGGAAATGCTGTTCCACCTAGAAATACATCATTTGGATCTGGTTCATGTGTATGTACACAATCTTCATTGGGTCCTGAGTGGTCAGGATCATTGTATGATGTGCACGCACTTGATAGAAGGCCGTTTGCTACCCCATCAAATCGTATACCGTCGTTTGAATGAATCGGTCCAAAGGTTTCTGTTCCTTGCCCAAAACGCATGACATCATTAGCAACAAGTGCAAAGTTGCTAAATGCAGGAATTCCCATTTCTACAGTTATCACTTTTTTATTATTGGGATTTGCTGTGGAATACCCTGTTGATCGAATTGTTGTAATTGTTGAACCTAATGGGGGAGGAGTAATTTCTAAGCTAAATTGACCTATTATTTCACCAGTGGCATTTTTATAGTCGTGAACATATGGACCAGGACCGCCGGTGTCGTCTTGATAATCGTCAGGGTCATGAGCGAGGTGCCATTGGTAGTAATTAACTCCTGCTTCTGCAATTTGGAATGCAAGTTTTTTATTAATACCAATTTTTACATTTTTTTGTTGAGATAAAGCTAAATCTAATCCAGCAATTCCTACCATAACGCTAAGAGTAAGAATAATGATAACGATAAGTGTTGAATATCCTTTTTCGTTTTTCATAAATTGTTTTTTAGACCACGAATTTGCGCAGCAGATGAGAATATAGTGCTTGTAGGGGAGGTTGTTATATCATCGTCAATATATAAAGAAATTTCTACATAACGAACATCAGAAGGCGTTACAGGAGTGGTAAGAGGTGTTGATGTACCTGCATAGTTATCATTGTAATAATAAAAAATTGGAGTGGCATTATTACGAACTGTACTATTTATTGTTGTGGTAGCCTCACTTCCTACAATATATGTAGGTGGGTCTCCAGTAGGTTCTATTATCCCACGTATAATATCTATACCTGAAAGGGAATATCTTACACGTTCAACATCATCATCTGAGTCTATGTTTGCGTAAAATGTGAATGATTGATCACTAGCATCAACTATTGCGTATGCCCCGTTTTCTGCCTGCCTACCTTGTCTTATTTCTCCTACCATACGTTGCAACGTTTTTTGTCCATTAAGAATGGCTGTGTCATATCCTGTAATAAAATAAAAATTTTCATAGAGTGTTAAAAGAAAAAAGAGCAATGCTGGCATGAGAATAGTAAAAATGCCTACTGTTATCACAAGTTCTATCAGTGATGCGCCCACCTCTTTTTTTATTTTCATATTAACTTTGATTTAATGTTATTTCTAGGGTTGTGTATCCATTAACAGTGACATTTCCCGTGAATGTGTCATATCCTGTGAGGCTTACTTCTATTTCGTATGTATCAGAGCTCATTCCTGGATAAAATGTTTGTCCAGGGGGCAAGCATCCAGCTGAATGGATGATACTCGTTTGTGTGATTATTGGAGTTGCGGATACATCTTCAGTAGTTAAAAATATTTTATAACGAATGTATTGATTGTTAGTGTGGGTGGAGTGTAAGACGTCGCCACTTGTTTCATAATATGTTCTGCTTGTGCCATCTGGACCAATAAAATTCCATGTGGAGTTGTCATTGTTTGAAGCAAATTGTAAACGTACTGGCGTAGAACCAGTTTGTGGTAGCTGAGTAAGAGGTAGCCATCGTATGGTATTAAAATTACTTCCGTGAACTGCATTAAATGAAGATGATGTTAACGTTCCACTTGTTCTAGATGTTTCTTCGTCATAATTTATCGTGAGCGATAATAGTTCAGGTGATATTAATGTGTTTGTTGTTGAGAGAACTGCACGCCAACGTAAATCGTTTCCTACAATTGCAAAGTTATGCTGAATTCCAGGTGTAACTGCTTCGTATGTGACCCCGTCACTTGTGAGAAAATAGTCAATCGTTTGACCGTTTAAATTTTCTGTTACGATTAATGTTGCTTGGGTTACTCTACCTCCTCCATTGTTTAATGTAATGGATTGCGCTTGTCCATTAGGAAGGAAGTTACCAGGATTACCTGTATCGTCTGCTAATAGTACTTTACTGTTGGTAGTATCCCAGTTAGCATTTGTTGCACCTGCATCTTTGTTTGTGGTAATACTGAAATTTTCAACATGAGGCCAGGTGTTTGTATCTTTTTTTAGTGTTAATTGTCCATTTTCGCTTGTTTCAATATTACTGTCATCACTAAAGTATTGTGTTGTGCTTGTAAAGTTGGTCTGACCACCTCCTCCTGACCACCCATCTTGTTGAAAAGTACCTTGTCCTGTGGATTGATTTACATCGTATGTTGTCGAAGTTACATGTACAGTAGCACCGGTAAGTGGAAGATCAGAACCATTTTTTACAAAAACAAGCAATCTATGTGCTGTTGTTGTTGCAAGATTTACAGTCAGATTGTGTACTGTATTTGGGAGAATGTCCAATGGAAGAAATTCACTTGTCCCAGCAATATCATTATTTACATCATTAATAGTAAAAGTGTAGTTGTCCCATTCAATGGAATTGAATGCATATAAGCCACTAGCATCAGTTGTAGCATTTGTTGAAAATTTATAAACATCAGGTGTTGTGTTATCAAGCTTTGCTCCAACTAAGTCAAAATTGATATTTCCTAGTTGATTACACGATTGGTCAACTGTTGAAATATTTAAAGTACTAGTTTGATCAATGGCAAAACTAGTTTGAGTTACAGCACCAGCATTTACTGTTGTATCAGGCTTTACAGGATTTGGATTTGATCCATTTGGGTCGAGAGTGTAGTCGGTACTGTATCCATTTTTACTAATGTTGATATTGTAATCATCTGTGTCTGGGGGGAGGCTAAGTACTTGCAGCTTACCATTAATGTCTGTTGTATTTGTAATAAAAATACTTTCACTTGGATTGTCAATGATTACAGTTGCTTCTGAAACTGGTAGCCCGCTTGCATTAAAAACATCAACAAAAAGGGACCCGGTTCCTGGTGCCGATTCAACACCGTTTGGAACCATTGTTGTTGTTAGAGTAATTCCCTCACTACATGGGAAGATATTCCAGCATACATTAATTTCTACACGTTTATAATCTGATGGTTCGGTGTCAGTGGGTTTCGCTGGAATGCTGCCTAATGCGTCACCGTCAAAAGGATCATCAATGAACTGTATGTCTGTATTTACTGTAAATGTGTATTTATCTAAGTTTACGTTTTGTGTACTTGGAATATCTCCAGGTGGCCATCCTAATGTTGTTCCGATATTATCATATGGCATGTTTCTTACCGTTTCTATGTTTTTATTAGCAACAGAAAGTGCCAATAAACGTGCTTGGTTTGTTCCAATAGTTCTTAGTACAAATATGGATCCACCTATAATTGATATTGCGATAAAACTTAGAATGCTTATCATTACAAGTGCTTCTATGAGTGTTGTACCGTGACGATTTCCTCCTATTTTCATGTAGATTATTATACCATAATCATTGCGTTATGTGCTTTTATATATAGAAATCTCGCCGATTTCATCGGCGTGGATTTGTCAGGGACCAGGGGGACTAGGAATGAGTCCCCCCAGCTCCCTAACGACCCATTACCCCCTCCACCTCTGCAAGGAGCACCTTGCCTATACAGGCAAGGGCAGATTGATACCTAAAACCGCTTCACCTTTGTGCAGCGGTTTGATTATTAGATGCATTTTAATGCCTAATGATTTTTATTTACGATCCTCGAATCCTATCGTATCTTCTCCATGCGTAGCTTTTGTTTCTAATAGTTCAGTTTTTAATTCGCCAAACTTAGACTCGTATTCTGTAACTGTTTTTTGTAATAGTAGCATTAGCCTTTTAGCGTGTTTTGGTGAAAGTTGATATCTTACCAAATGATTTCCTCGGATAAGAAACAGAAAAAAATTTTCTTCGTCGAAAGGAATATTTACATTAGTTAATGAGTATATATTTGGATCTGCGTTAATTGGATTTTTTTGTTCTGTTATATTGTTTATATATTATGCACATTGTTTTTAATTAAAAATGCGCTATACTAAGTGTATAAGATGTGTATAAGCATGTCTTGACCAAAGACTCTTTCTTGACGGGGAGGGTTTTTGTTTTGTGCTAATTGTTTCATAAAAAAATAAAGACTTATTTAATAATGACGGGGAGGATTAATAAATTGATTTATTTTATTTAACTGCAACCAGAAGTTGCTCCGCAGTTGAGACATTTATAGCATGCTGCGTTTCGTACCATGATTGAACCACATCCATCACATGGAGGAGCATCTTCTTGCTCTGTGAATGTTACTGATACACTCATTTTTTCATCGTCAGTTTCTATTTCTTCTTTAATTTCTGTTGTGGTTGTTTTAGTCGTATGTTCATGTTTTTCATGTGTTTCTATTTGTTCTGTAGTTTTTAATTCTGCAAGGTCGTTTAATCCAATATTTACCAAGTCTTCTTTAGGAAGGAATTTTAAACCAAGCCAGCGAAAGATATAGTCTACAATTGATTTTGCAATACGTATGTTTGGGTGTGAGGTAAATCCAGATGGTTCAAAACGAGAGTGTGAGAATTTTTTGCAAAGGTCTTTTAGTGGTACACCATATTGAAGTCCAACTGAAATTGATGTAGCAAAGGAGTCCATTAGTCCTGAAATTACCGAACCCTCTTTAGACATGACTATGAAAATTTCACCTGGTTGTCCATTATCAAATAGTCCTACTGTTATATATCCTTCGTGTCCTGCGATACTGAATTTGTGTGTAATTGCAGCTCGTTCATCTGGTAATCGTTTTCGGATAGGTTTATTTTCTGTAACCGTTTCATTTTTTATGTCTGATCCGTTTTCATCATTTGTGTTTGTGGTTAAAGGTTGAGTTCGTTTTGAACCGTCACGATAGATAGCAACTGCTTTTATGCCAAGCTTCCACGCTTCTATGTATGTATTTGCAATATCTTCTGACGTTGATTCTTTTGGCATGTTTACTGTTTTGGAAATTGCGCCAGAGATAAATGGTTGTACTGAACCCATCATGCGGAGATGCCCCATTGCATTAATACTTCTTGAACCGTTTTGTGGTACAAAGGCACAATCAAAGACACTTAAATGTTCTTCTTTTAAATGTGGAGCACCTTCTGCCGTGTCATTTTTATCAAGGTATTCTAAAATAGCTTCCTTCTCTACCTCATCGTACCCTAAACTGTCTAGAGCTTGCGGTACTGTTTTATTTACTATTTTCATCATACCGCCACCCACAAGCCATTTATATTTTACTAAAGCGATATCTGGTTCAATGCCTGTTGTGTCGCAATCCATAAGAAATGCAATAGTTCCTGTTGGTGCAAGTACTGAAATTTGAGCGTTTCTCACGCCATATTTTTTTGCTTCGTTAACAGTTTCTTCCCATGCGGTTTGCCCTGCTTTTACAAGGTCTTCAGGAGCGCCGTTTTCTCCTATTTGATGTGAAGCATTTTTATGTTTTTCTAATACATTAAGACATGGTTTTTCATTTTCCTTAAAACCTTGAAATGAGCCCAATTCTTTTGCTATTTTTGTAGATTGTAAGTATGTTTCGCTTGAAAGTAATGAGGTGATTGCTGCTGCATAATTTCTTCCCTCATCTGAGTCATATGGAAGACCTTTTGACATAAGAAGAGCACCAAGATTTGCATATCCGATGCCTAGTGGGCGATAGTCATGACTATTTTTTTCAATTTCTTCTGTTGGGTATGAGGAGTTTCCTACTAGAATGTCCATTGCAGTTATAATGATACGTGATGTATGTGCGAATGCTTCTTTGTCTAGATTGTTGTTTGTGTCTACATGTCTCATTAAATTGATAGATGCTAGGTTACATGCAGTGTCGTTTAAAAACATATATTCTGAGCATGGGTTCGAAGCATAGATACGATCTGTGTTTGAGCAGGTATGCCAGTCATTTATTGTTGTGTCAAATTGCATGCCAGGGTCACCACATATCCATGCTGCTTCAGCTAGTTGATTCATGAGGTCACGTGCTTTGTATGTCTTTGCTACATTTCCGTCTAAACGATTTATTGTTGAATACTCTGAGTCATTAACAACAGCTTTCATAAAATCATCTGTTGCACGTACTGAATTGTTTGCATTTTGAAATTGAATTGAATTCCACGCTTCTCCATTTAAACTCATGTCGTATCCTGCTTCACCAAGCGTCCAAGCCTTTTTTTCTTCGTTTGCCTTTGAGTTAATAAATTCTTCAATGTCTGGGTGATCGGCATCTATTACTACCATTTTTGCAGCGCGTCTCGTAGTACCTCCTGATTTAATTGAACCTGCTGTTGCATCTGCTCCTCTCATAAAAGAAACCGGGCCAGAGGACTTACCACCAAGTGCGAGCGATTCACTGCTTCCTCTTAGTTTTGAAAGACTTACTCCAGAGCCAGAACCATGTTTAAAAATCATTCCCTCTTTTTTTATCCAATCTAAAATTGACTCCATGTCGTCTTCTACTGATAAAATAAAGCATGCAGAACATTGTGGAGCCTCACGAACGCCTACATTGAACCATACTGGGCTGTTGAATGCGCATTTTTGATAAACTAGTATGTGTGTAAGCTCATTTTCAAAAGCTTCTGCGTCTTTTTCTGTTTTAAAATAGCCATCTTTTCTTCCCCAGTCTGAAATGGTCTGAGAAACTCTGGTAACCATCTGCTTTACACTTGTTTCACGTTCTGGCGTTCCTAGTTTTCCTCTGAAATACTTTGAAACTACAATGTTAGTTGCTTGTTGAGACCAGAATGATGGTATTTCAATATTTTCTTGTGAAAAAACCACCTCTCCTGTTGCATTGGTGATGGTGGCTTCGCGAGTATCCCACGTCATATCATCATATGGGTGGGTGTTTGATGTTGTGTATTTGCGTTCTACGGTGATTCCTTTTCCGTTTTCGTCTACTTTGTTTCTAGTCGCCTGAGAAGTGACACTTTTAGCTTGATACATATTTTGTTTTTTATTTTTAGTGACTAAGCGCTTACTGGTTCTCACATCATACCTTATTTTGGGTACGTTGTAAAAATTGTTAAAAACGCTATATTTAGTAGTCTATATACATTATAGCATACTATATTTAGTAGGTCAATCATTATTGCCCAATTTCTGTGGATAACATGAGGAGGGTTTGATAGTATTTTAGAGACCACAACATTTTAATTTAATAAGCCCGTTGTATTTTTTGGGATGATGATTTTTGTGGCCCATATATTCTTTTTTATGTAACTTTTTGTTATACTACAGGTATAGTGGATATTAAATTATCACTGTTTCAAATTCAAAAACACAATGTCAAAAAGAAATACACAAAAATTCATTCAACATACAGAAGATATAACCCCTGAGCTTCGAGAAGAAGCCCTTCATGTCCTAATTTCCGAACATTCGTGTAGCTTTGACTTACAACCTGACTGGTGTGTATGGGGAAGAGATCAACATGGAGGGGTTGGACTATTATATTGGATACGAACACAAAAAAATTCTGAAACAATTGCAAAATGTATTGCAGAACTAATTTCTCACTTAGGTGGAGATGCCAGAGCTGAAAAAACTGAGTGGAATGAGACACTTTTAGATAATATACCGGTATACGACCGTGAATCTGTCCTCGACATGTTGGAGTGAGGGCTTATATCTTTGGCACACTGTTTCTTATCTGTAAAAATCCTCTTTCACCGTACCCGTAGGTACGGTTCATTAGTTTTTTTACAGATGCCTCGCATTGAACACAAAGATATAAGCCCTATATATTGTTAATTTAATAAAATATGTTTTTAACATTTTTTTAAACCTTCTTGCATTATTGAATGCATAGGTATAAGGTCAGGAAAGTATTTCGACATCGTAAATTTGGGGGTAACAATGTCTGAACGAATGCTCTGCGTCCGTTGTTTCTTGCATCCCGGATCTGAAACCCTTGGTCTTTGCCAAGAAGGAGGTTGTGCTAGTTATTACCACCAGAAAAAGAAAGAAAATCCAGATCTAGCCGTTGAAGAGTATGTTAGAAATTATCCGTCCCGAAGGTCGGGAAAGGTGGTTTCTATTTCTCGTGAAGAGGAGATAGCAAGAGTTGCCTCTATTGAAGCTCCTGTTTCAGAGCTAATGCCAGGATTTGTTGTATATAGCGATGCCATGATGCTACTCCACGAGAAACTCAAGAGAGTCTCACCCAGAGACACGGCAGTGCTGATATCAGGTGAAAGTGGCGTTGGAAAGGAGTATATCGCTGAAGCAATACATATGAACAGTGCTCGGGCACATGGTTCCTATGTCATTGTTGATTGCGCAACACTCTCAGAAACTCTTTTCGAGGCCGAATTGTTCGGACATGTGAAGGGTTCCTATACAGGCGCTTCATCCACAGAAAAGGGTTTGCTCCAGAAATCAGAGGGAGGAACCGTATTTCTTGATGAAATTTCGACTCTTTCGCCAAAACTTCAGATGAAGTTGCTTCGTTTTTTGGAGAAAGGAACACTTCGAAAGCTTGGCAGTATCAAAGACGAAAGTGTGGACACAAGGGTCGTTGCTGCGACAAACGCCCCTTTGCGTGAGTTGGTTGAGGATGGGAATTTTCGAAAAGACCTGTTCTATCGACTCAATGTGTTTTCACTTTTTGTAGAGCCGCTAAGAGAGAGGACCGAGGATATTCCAGTTCTTGCCTTGTATATCGCTCGCGGTATTTCTGGCACAGAGATTAGCTTTTCTGAGCGTGTTATCGATTTTTTCGAGAAGTACCCGTGGCCAGGAAACGTGAGAGAGCTAAGAAATACAGTTGAATATGCACTCGTCATGTGTCGCGATGACATTATCACAACACATGATTTACCTGACGAATTTGTCAGATCTAAATAGAATAATAAGGAGAAAAATAAAGAACCTTTCAAAGGTTCTTTTTATTTTTTAGGAAGAGGTTTTTTTAAGTAGCCTAATTCGTTTGTTGCATGAACAAACATCATGTGTGACCAGAGAAGTGGTTTTACACCAATCTTTTTTTCGTCTTTTGGAAAAATCTGTTCAGGTATTAAATTTTCTTTCCCTATATGTTTAATAGTATCCCAGTAATATTTTCTTGCTTTAAAATGATTTCCAGATTTTTCAAATGCAATTGCTAACCAGAATGTAAGAAGTGGCCATGCCCCTGCGCCTTGTTTTAAGTATTCATTTTCTTCCATCTCTCCTTGATACAAATCATACTGATATCTGTAGACTCCGTATTTGTCGGTAAGTATCTCTTCTAATTCGATTAGTGTATTTTTAAAACCTTCACTTTTTGGATCAACAATTTCGTATGGCCATACTAACCCTAAAATAGAAGAATCTAAACTCACGGCATCTCTGGTATTCGCTGATTTTTCTTCAAAGCGACAAGCAAAATGTTTTGCTTTTGTGTTGTAACCATTTTTTAAAATGATTTTTTTCATTTGACTGGCTGCCTTTTTTGCTTTTTGGTTTTTGAAAATTCTTGTAGATGCCTCTAAACCTTTTGAGGTCGCAGCTAATGTGTAAGCAAAATTAGTTTTATTTGTGTAATGCGTACTTCTTTCTTCCCAAAGATCTTCAATAGTTACACCAAAATGTTCATTATCCCAGATTTCTATTAGAGCACTGGTAGAAAGTTTAACAATTTTTTCCATAGTTTTCGTAAGAGTGTGTGATTTTCCATCTTCACCTAGAGCCCAGAGCAATGTCCCAACCTGGTCAGCTTGTAGTGCCGTTAAATAAATTCTTCCGTTTGGATGATAATTTCTGTATAAAAGTCCTGGAGGATTTGGCTTAATAGGTTTTTGGAAACCTTCGGCTCTGTTCCAAACCCAATCAGTTAATTGTTTAAAACAATCTATACCAAGAAGTAGTGCTCCCGTTGCGTTAAAGCCAAGGTCTCTTCCAGGCCAACAGTATCCATAATTTGCAGCTCGTTTTGGATAATATGGCATGTGTTCGGGTGCTGCAATTAGACACCCGTTTTCTAGTAAGCAATCTTTAAATACTTCTTTTGACTTATCAAGAAGTTTTTCTATTTTTTTTAAATCCTCCATACATTATTTAGTATAGCAGATATATTAATTTTTTATTTAGATTTAACTGTTATTTTTTTGATTTTCTTTATTGTTTGTCTGATTTTCTTCTTTTATAATTCTAGCCTCTTTACTACACTGGCATTCTTTTTTTTCATTTCTACATAAACATACTTTTTTTTCGTCATTACAACATCCCATATTATTGACTCCAGGACTTTGCCTTTTCAAATTTTTCTGTAGCAACGCCCCAATTTAATTCATTAATAAAATCTGTAATATATGATTTTCTATCTGAACCATAATCGATGAAGTAAGCATGCTCGTATATATCAAGAACAATGATTGGAATTGCTCCCCATACACCACCTTGGTTATGAGCGTCTCCAGTATATATGTTCAACTGCGCTTCATGTGTATTCCATGCAAGCACTACCCAACCACGCGCTGCCATGCCTTGCGCTGCAAAATAATTTAGGAAGTTTTCAATTGAACCATGTTTTTCTATAAGTGCATCTGCAAGTGGGCCTTCAGCAATTCCTCCAGATCCTAACATAGCAAAGTAGTGTTCGTGTAAGTAAACTCCATTTACTGCAAATGTTTCACTGTCTTTTAGAGCGCGTAGTTCCGAATAAGTTTGATTTGCATTGCTTAAGTCTTTTTTGCCAGTTGCATACTCTTTTAATTTTTCACCAATTTCTTCTTTTTTAGTGACGTATCCTTTATAGAGTTTGTCGTAGTGTATTGCAAGTGCTTCTTTGGAAAGCTTTTTTGGCTGTTTGTCGAGTTTTAATGGTTTTGGTTCGTACATATGTAGCATTAAGTTAATATTAGGCTTATAATATATCATACCTATTTTAGAGGTGCAATTATGGTATAATGTTGGTATGAAAATTTATTTGATATGATTGATATAAATAGAAACATCGTCAACTAGTTAATAATATTATGTTAGACAAAATTATTTATGGGGTTGATACTTCAAAAGAAATAACCCCACTTATGGTGCGAAAAGCAATTGTACAGTGTTTTACTGAGGCACATGGAAGTGAGATTAGCTCTCACACAGAAAGTGAACCGGAAGTTATTGATGATAAGGTAAAAAGGGAAGCAATTGAACTTTTGGTGGTTAAATCATTTAATGAATCTGGAGGTGATTTTGAAAATCCAACAAAAGATTCTATAATTCGAGCAGTTACATACTTAAAAGAATTTTCTAAAAATTTTAGAGAACCAGAAGTTATAGAAAAGCATGCTAGTGAGATTAAAAGTTTAATAAACAAGATAAAGTAACCGTTATAAACTTTGAATTTTTTTGATTGTGTTTTTAAGAATTTTAATAAGAGTGTCTAGCTCTTTTTTTGTTGTCTCTCTTCCTAATGTAAATCGAACTGCAAAAAGCGCTGTATTTTTATTTTTGCCTAAAGCAGTTATTACGTGTGACGACTCTAAAGACTTTTCTGTGCATGCAGAACCAGTAGAAGCAGAAATTCCTGCATCGTCTAAGTAAATTACCAATTTTTCACCATCAATATCTTTAAATGAAATGTTAATATTGTTAGGCAATCGTTTTTTTGAATGTCCGTTTAAGGTTGCGTTTTTTATTTTAAGAATTTCATTTATTGCGTAGTTACGAAGTTCGGTAAGTCGTTTTGCTTCTTTTTTTCTTAAAAGCTCTGCATTTTCAAGTGCTACAGAAAGTCCAACAGCCCCTGATACATTTTCAGTTCCTGAGCGCAAACCATTTTCTTGCCCACCTCCAAATTGTATTGGTTTAAGAGTAATATTATTCTTTACAAGTAAAAGACCAGTACCCTTCGGCCCATATATTTTTGAGCCGTTTAATGACAATAGGTCTACTCCAAGTTTTTCTATACCTAGTGAAAGCGCGCCTCCAGCTTGAGCTGCATCAGTATGAAAAATAACATTCGGATAGTTTTTAAGAAGTTTTCCTATTTCTGCAATTGGTTCAATTGTACCTATTTCATTATTTGCATACATTATAGAAACAAGTATAGTTTTTTTAGTAATTGCTTTTTTAATATCTTGTATAGAAACTAGACCATACTCATCAACAGGCAGGTAAGTAACTTTGCACCCTTTTTTTTCTAAATGTTTTAAAGTGTTTAAAACACTTTTATGTTCGATTTGTGTGGTAATGATGTGATTACCTATTTTTTTTCTTGCTTTTACAGCCCCACGAATTGCAAGATTAACACTTTCTGTTGCAGAACTAGTAAAGAGTATTTCATCTGATTTAACCTGTAGAACATTTGCACATTTTTTTCTAGCAGTTTCTAGTACTTCTTTTGCTTTTCTACCTTCTTCGTGAATTGCTGATGGGTTTCCGAAAATTTGTTCTGTATCTTTCATAGCAGAAATTACCTCTTTTGATAAAGGAGTAGACGATGCATGATCTAAATAAATTTTTTTCATGAGATATTTATAATGGGTTTTTTTAAATTAATCAATCGTCGTTGAACGATACAGACGCCCCTATTGTTTTTTGTAACAAGACTATTTAGTTGGCGGGGGTGGGGGAGGTGTGGCAGGGACTTTCCCCAGTTGTGAGCGATTATTAATTTCTGCTTCAACCTGTGCCCGGTCTTTTCCATATTTCATACGAGAGAGTTGTTTGATTTCTGCTGCTATTTTTTTGTCTCCTGTTGGTGCAGGAATTATTTCTACGTTAAATGGT
>CAZKTI010000013.1:0-12603 GCA_964555725.1 uncultured Gammaproteobacteria bacterium
GATAATCTTGCAGAGTATACATATATAGTTCTTGTTACTGAAAAAGGCTATATAAAGAAGGTTGATATAAAAGACTTTGCAAAAGTCAGACAATCTGGTATCATAGCGATTCGTTTGAAAGCAAACGATGAACTTCGTTGGACGAAAGCATCTACTGGTAAAGATGATATTGTTATCACTACTTCACACGGAAAGGCAATACGATTCAAGGAGAAAAATGTCCGTGCCATGGGAAGATCTGCTGCTGGGGTACGTGCAATACGCTTGAAAGCAGATGATGCCGTTCTTGCAATGGACGTGCTTCTTCATACTGATGTGAAGCAGGATCCGCAATTATTTGTAGTTACTGAAAATGGCTTCGGTAAGCGCAGTTCACTTTCCTCGTTTAAAATACAAGGAAGAGGTGGTAGTGGTATAAAAACCGCTAGCATCACCGCAAAGACTGGTAATTTGGTTTTTGCCCAACTTATTGTTAAGAGTGACTTTGAAACTGATATTATGCTTATTTCTGAAAAAGGTCAGGTTATACGCCTTCCTTTTAAGAGCGTTTCTTTGCTGGGTCGTGCTACACAAGGCGTACGTCTAATGCGTTTCAAAGAGCAGGGGGACAGTGTCGTTTCAGCAGTCATTATTAAACAAGAGTTGTCAGAGAATTAATACTCCTTTACTATAATATTATGAGTGTACCTAAAAAACGTAGAACAGCATCATCAAGAAAGCGCAGAGGCTCTCACCACAGACTTACGAGCGCTTCTCTAAAAGCTTGTTCAGAGTGTGGAGCACAAATTGCACCACACAGAGCATGTCCTGAATGCGGGTTCTATAAAAAAGAGAAAAAAGTTCTAGCACGCACTGATCGTGCATCAAAGAAAAAAACTAACTCCTAAACAATCTTTTTATGTCTAATCGCCATCTTGCTCGTACAGTTGCATTGCAAACGTTGTATGAGTGGGATTTTAACGAGCAGACCGAAAAAGATATAATTCCAATTATTGAGCGCAATGTTGAGGAATTTGCTCGAGGTTTTGACGAGCGAGATTTTTCTGTTGAGCTTGTTAAGTCTGTTATAGAAAAGAAAGACGATCTTGATAAAAAAATTAAAAAATATGCCCCAGAATGGCCTCTTGAAAAAATAACCATAGTTGATAGAAATATTTTACGCTTAGGTATTATTGAGCTAATGTATATGGAAAGTATTCCTGATAAGGTTGCTATCAATGAAGCAATAGAGCTTGGTAAAACTTTTGGTGGAGTTTCTTCTGGGAAATTCATTAACGGAGTTCTAGGTGCAATTTACCGTGATAAGGAAAAAACTAAAGTATGAAAGACAAAAAGTTAGCTAGCTTACAAAAAATAATCGGACATAAATTTAAAAATGAAACGCTTCTTAAGCAAGCGCTTGTACATCGTTCATATATTAATGAACATCCTGATTTTGATTTAGGGCATAATGAGAGGCTGGAATTTTTAGGAGACGCAGTGTTAGAACTTGCGGTCACTGAATTTTTGTATACAAAATATCCTGATAAACCTGAGGGTGAATTAACAAATTTACGTGCAAGTCTTGTAAACACGCGTTCCCTTGCCAGGCTTTCAGATGACATAAATTTAAACGAGTATCTTTATTTGAGTAAAGGTGAATCAAAGGACGCAAAGAGTTCAAAAGCTAGGCAAATAATTCTTGCAAATGCAGTTGAAGCTATTATTGGAGCACTGTATTTAGATGGTAAAATGAAGGTTGCTTCTAAATTTATTCATGAATTTTCTATAAGCAAATTAAGTTATATTCTTGAAAATGAGCTCCACATTGATCCTAAGAGCAAATTACAAGAAGTAGTCCAGGAAAAAGTTGGCGTTACGCCAACGTATCGTGTTTTAGATGAAACAGGACCCGACCATGACAAAATATTCGTAGTTGGTGTATACTTTGGAAAAGAATTAATTGCAAAGGGAGAAGGAACAAGTAAGCAGCTAGCTCAAGAGAGTGCAGCAACAAATGCTTTAGCAACTAATATTTAAGGAGGGGTATGAAGCTAAACGATTTATTTTTACAAGCGGTGAAGCAGAAAGCTTCAGATATTCATCTTATTACAGATTTGCCACCAACACTTCGTATAAATGGCCGTCTTTCATATGTTGGTAAAGATAAGCTTACTGAAAAAGAAATAGAAACTTTGATACGGGGGATACTCGATGAACGTCAGATGGAAATTTATTTAAGGGATAAAGAATTGGACGTCTCGTATGAAGTAGAAGGCTTTGCTCGTTTTCGCGTTAATTTACATTGGGAAAGAGGAGCTATGAGTCTTGCTGCTCGTATCATTAGCGATACCATTCCTACGTTTGAGGATCTTCTTATGCCCGAAGTAGTGTACGATCTTACTAGACAAGCACAAGGCCTCATTATTGTTACCGGTCCAACTGGTTCAGGAAAATCAACGACGCTTGCTTCTATGATTAATTTGATAAATGAAGAGAGGCGTTCAAGCATTATTACACTTGAAGATCCTGTAGAATTTATTTTTAAACCCAAAAATAGTATTATTCGACAACGTCAACTTAATACCGATATGCTTTCTTTTGATCAGGGGCTTAAACATATATTACGACAAGACCCTGATGTAGTTATGGTGGGTGAAATGAGAGATCTTGAAACTATTGCGGCAACCATTACACTTGCAGAAACAGGACATTTAGTTCTTGCGACATTACACACCTTTAGTGCAGCACAAACCGTAGATAGAATTATTGACATATTTCCTCCACATCAACAGAATCAAGTTCGTTTACAATTATCAATGACACTTACGGGGATTATTTCACAACGTTTGTTACCTTCAGTGGATGAAACATTGTTAGCATCCCGTGAAATACTTATAAATACACCTGCAGTTGCAAATCTTATTAGAGAAAGTAAGGTAGCTCAAATCAAGACCGCAATTCAGACTGGTGCAGAAGACGGTATGATTACTATGGATCAGGATTTGAAAAATTTGTATAAAAAAAATAAGATAACGCGTAAAGTGGCTGAGGCGGCTCTCATGAACGCTGAAGTATTGGGGTAAACATTAATCAACTGTATAAAAAATATCTGATGCAAAGCATCAGATATTTTTTTGGTGCCCTGTGAGGGATTTGAACCCCCGACCGTTTGGTTAAGAGCCAACTGCTCTACCAACTGAGCTAACAGGGCGTGGTACACCCGAAGGGACTCGAACCCCTAACCTTCTGGTCCGAAGCCAGACGCTCTATCCAATTGAGCTACGGGTGCATGTGTTAAGTGAAAAAGAGTATACCATTGCAATAGCCAATTGAAAAGGACGCATGGCTTTATTTTAAGAGTATAATTTATTATTTTTTCTTTAACGCGTCTTTTAGTGCTTTTCCTGCTTTAAATTTTGGAACTGTTACTGCAGGCATATCAATTTTTTCTTTTGGGTTTAGTGGATTTACTCCTTTTCTCGCATGCCGGTATTTTGCAATGAATGTTCCAAAGCCGGTCAGTGTTACTTCTTTCCCATTTTGAAGTTCTTGAATAATGCTATCAGTAAGGCCATTTAAGAATACCTCAATGTCTTTATAAGAGACATTCATGTCACCTGCTAATTTTGCTATAAGTTCACGTTTGTTCATATTTAGACTAAGGTTAGTTTATGTATTAGTTCGATAGTTTTGCAGTTTTTTGTTTCAGTGTCAATAGTAAGAAAAATTGCATTTAATTGTGCCTCTCCAGACTCAGGATATTCATGCCTCGTCTGCATTTGTGTAAGAAAGGTTTTGAGTGTACTTTCTTTACTAACTCCTAAGCTTTCGTTGTATGCTCCTGTCATACCAACATCTGTAATGTAGCCCGTTTTCTTTTTTAAAAGTCTTGCGTCTGTTGTAGTGACGTGTGTATGTGTTCCCCATATAGCGCTTGCCCTTCCATCCAGGTACCACCCCATATTTATTGTTTCTGAAGTTGCCTCTGCGTGAAAATCTACTAATACTGCATCATACTTTTTATTTTTGTGTTTTTTTAATATTTCATCGAATGCTGTAAACGGATCATCTAAATCTTGATTCATGTATATTCTTCCCATGCTGTTTATTACTAACACAGAATAATCTCCTACGGTGATAATTCTATCTCCGGTTCCTGGAGTTCCTTTAGGATAGTTTGTTGGGCGTAGTATGTTAAGACTATTGTCGCCTAGTAATTCTAAACCGCCTGGATTTGAGAATACATGATTTCCTGACGTAAATATGTCTATGCCAGCCTCTTTCATTTCTTCAATTGTTCTTTCAGTTATTCCTTTTCCGTGTGCGAGATTTTCAACGTTACCTATTACAATGTCTGGTTTTTTTTCAGCAATAATATCAGGAAGCAGTTGTTTAACTGCCTCCCTTCCAATTCTAGCAACAATGTCGCCCAATACTAATACAGATAATGTTTTTTTATTTGCCACAAATTTTTATTTAGCGTATTCAATAGCCTTTGTTTCTCTAATAACACTTACTTTGATTTCACCTGCGTATTTAAGATTTGCTTCAATTTTTTCTGCCACTTCTTTTGCCATTTTATATGCACCTAGGTCATCAATTTCTTCTGGTGTAACAAAGATACGTAAGTCACGTCCTGCTTGTACAGCGTATGATTTTTGCACTCCTTTGAAAGAGTTTGCAAGGTTTTCTAGCTCTTCTAATCTTTGTATGTAATTTTCTGCAGTATCTCGTCTTGCTCCTGGGCGACCTCCAGAAATTGCGTCTGCAACTTTTACAATAATTCCTTCAAGAGTTTTTGGATTATCTTCGTGGTGAGAAATACATTGATATGCAATCTCTTCTGGGAATCCAAATTTTTTCATTATGTCATATCCAATTTGAGGATGGGATCCTTGCATTTCTTGGTCCACTGCTTTTCCGATATCATGAAAGAGACCTCCCTTTTTAGCTACTGTGACGTCTGCTCCTAAGTCTTCCGCAAGTGTTGTTGCAATGCGCGCAACTTCTCTTGAGTGAAGGAGCTGGTTTTGACCATATGAAGTTCTAAATTTCATGCGCCCCAAGAGTTGTACAAGTTTTGGATCAACGCCAGTGATACCTAATTCATATAGTATGTCGTCACCCGTTTTTTTGATATCAATAGCAACGTCTTTTTTAACTGTTTCCACAGTTTCTTCTATTCGTGCTGGCTGGATTCTTCCGTCTTTCATAAGACGCTTCAAAGATTCTATTGCTACATGACGACGGAGTGGAGAGAATGATGATATTGTAATCATGTTTGGTGTTTCATCTATGATTACTTCAACTCCAGTTAATTTTTCTAGAGTTTTAATATTTCTTCCTTCTTTACCGATAATGCGCCCCTTCATTTCTTCTGAAGGGATATCTATTATTGCTGATGTAATTTCAGAAGTGTGCTCCAGGGAGTTTCTTTGAATAGCACCTGCGAGAACCAGGTTTGCCCTTTTTTCTAGTTCATCCTCATTTTGACGATCGAGCTTATTCATTCTCGTTATCAAATCTTCCGAATAATTTTTTTCTATTTTATCAAATAATATTTTTTTTGCTTCCTCTTTAGACATACTAGCAACTTTTTCTAAGTCATTTGCATATTTGTCAGAAAGAGTTTTAATTTTTTCTTTTATTTGTTCAATTTTTTCTTTCTCTTCTTCTTGTTTTTTGAGACGATCTTCTAGATTTACTAATTTTTGTTCAAAAAATTCTTCTCGTTCAACTAGTTTTGCCTGTTCTTCTTTTATTTCTTTTCTGCGGTTTTGCTCTTCATTTTTTGCATCATCAATGACCGCAATTGCCTTTTTTTGCGCTTCAATATGAAGCTGCTGCTGCTTTTCTTTAGCAGTATTAATAATGTCTGTTGCTTTTCTTTCTGCAGTTAGGACTTTGTTTGTGACAATGAGGCGTCGCAAAAAATATCCTATGACAAGTCCACCTGCGAGTCCTGCGAGTGGTAATATAATGTTATAAAACATAGTTACGTATCCTTAACGTACCAAAAGTATTCACGTTTTCCGTCAGCTGACGGAGTGATTTTATGAGAGTCTGTTTTTGAGTGCAACTGTTGCTGCTGGTGAAGCTGATTCTTTAGAAGAACCGTTAATTTTTTTAGTCATTTTTGTCTTTTTGCTTCAAAACTCTAGAAAAATTGAGAAATACTTTCGGTTTACTAGGGTTAAATGTGATTAAATAATTTGTACTTGAAAGCTACCATACAACGCTAATCTTGGCAATACCTTTTCTTTGCTATTTTTATCTAAGTGGGTAAATAATCAAATTAAATTATTTGATTATTTTATCAATAATACCGTATTTTAGAGCTTCTTCTGCTGTCATGTAGTTATCTCTGTCGGTATCTCTTTCAATTGTTGATTGAGATTGGCCGGTGTGTTTTGCAAGAACTTTGTTTAATCTAGCTTTAACATTTAATATGTGTTCTGCCTGAATTTTTATATCTACAGCTTGTCCTTCTGCACCACCCATTACTTGATGAATCATTATGTCTGAATTTGGTAGAGAAAATCTTTTACCTTTTTCTCCAGCTGCTAGCAATGTTGAGCCCATGCTTGCTGCAAGACCTATACATATTGTAGATACTGATGGCTTTATGTATTGCATGGTGTCATATATGGCAAGTCCTGCGGTTACTGAACCTCCAGGGGAGTTTATATATAACTTAATATCTTTTGATTTATCTTGGCTTTCTAAGAATAGGAGTTGCGCAATAATGGTATTTGCTACATTGTTGTCTATTACACTCCCAAGAAAAATAATACGCTCTTTTAAAAGGCGAGAGTAAATATCGTATGCACGTTCACCGCCGGCAACCTTTTCTATAACTGTTGGGATGAGTATTGAATTAATTTCTTCTTTTTTATTCATATGTTTATTGTTTACTGAATATACCAAGCTGAATTTTTTTTCGCAAGTACTCCTTCAATACCAAAGCCAGAAGCTTTTTTATGTCCGCCTCCACCAAAAATACATGCTAATTTTTCAAGATTAATATTATCTCTTGTTGTACGCATACTTCCTTTTATAATACCATCGTCAAGCTCTCTCAAAACCATAATAGCTTTTGTGCCATTTCCTAAGACAGTGAGAAAGTTTGCAAGTCCCTCTATCCATTCGTCGTCAGCGTTTTTTTCACTAAGATGCTGTTTAGAAACAACGGCTATAGTTATTCCATACTCTTCATTGTGATGCATATTTTCTATAATCTCTCCCCAAAGATTTAATGCGGGAAGAGGTTTGTTTTTATATGTTTCATCAACTACCGTGTTAAGTTTGCCACCTACACGAATGAGATGTGCCGCCATAGCTAGCGCAGATGCGCTTGTTGCTGGGTTTGATAAATTACCTGTGTCGTTTATAAGGCCTGTAAGAAGTCCAGTCGCACTTGCTTTGTCTGGTGTAATATTTTCGTGTAAAAATAAATTGTATACAAGTTCTGCTGCTGCAGAGGCCTCTGTGTAAACTACGTTTACATGACCGAATTTGTCGTTTGTTTTGTGATGATCAATATTGATGATATTAGGATTTTTCTTTTGAACCCATTCTTCTAGTCCGGTTTGAGCAAGTTGTCCAAGGTCAAATGTAATTATTGTATCTACTGTTTTTGGTAGGTGGTCTGGGTGCATGATAAGATCTGGGGTTTCAAGAAATCGTAGGTTTTCCGGAAGTTTTGTAACACAAAAACCATGGACATTTTTTCCTTTATTTTCACAATATTGTTTTAGTGCAATAAGGGTTCCTATTGAGTCACCATCTGGGTTGTTTCCAGATACAAGCACGATATCTTTTGCGTTTTCTACCGCTTTTACTACATCCCCCAGATCCTTTTTTAGTTTTGGGATGCGATGCGTTAACGTCATGTTATAGTTTTATTTGTTCTTCTATGGTTTCGTATACCTCTAAATTATCTCCCTCTTCAATTGTCAGTAATGATTGCACTTCAAGTCCTGCTTCTGCACCTTTTGCTACAGTTGTCACAGCTTCTTTACCTGATTGTAATTCTAATATTTTTCCTTTGCCGATTTCTTGACCTTTTCTTAAGAGTGAAAACTCGTAGCCTTTTTTAATTTCACCGTCAGTAACACTGCCGCCAACTACTTGGCTTTTTTTGGTTTGCTTAAAGTTTTTAAGGATTTTTAAAGCACCCATTTCTTTTTGTTTGTAAGTAGGTTTTACTACTTCTACAATTTTTTCTTTTAGAAAGTCTAGGAGTTCATAAATAATCTCAAAATTTTTAACAATTACTTTTTCGTCATCAATAACGTTTGCTAATGCAGTTGGAGTAACTATGTGAAAACCAACAATAACTGCATCTGCTGATTTTGCGCGTTGCACGTCGTTTTCATTTATGTTGCCAAGTCCTTTATGTACAAAATCTATTTTAAAATCTTTAGGAAGATTAAGTTTTGCAATTGATTCTACAATTGCTTCTGCTGACCCAAGGGTGTCTGTTTTTAAAATAATTTTTAAAGAAGAACCCTCATCTTCTTCGTCTTTCTGTTCAGTTTGTGGGGAAGCGAATTGTTCTCTGCTCGTTGTTTTTACCCTTTTTTCTAATCCTTTTTCAGATTCTTTTTCTTCAATAATATCTCCTACGGTAGGCATAGCTTTTAAACCAAGGATTTTTACGGGTGTTCCTGGTTCAGCATTTTTCACTTTTTCGTCTAAGTGATTTTTCATAACACGAATACGTCCATAAAGTGCGTTGTCTATACTTACAATACTTCCTGTTTTTAGGATACCTGCTTGTACTAGGATAGTCGCTACGGTTCCTTCTGATTTATCCATGTGAGATTCTATTACTGTTCCTAGCGCTAGGCGTTTCCAGTCTGTCTTTAAATTTTCTTCCTCGGTGTCTGCAATAAGAAGAAGTGTTTCTAGTAAATTATCTATTCCATCGCCCGTGTGTGCTGAAATTGGTTGAACGATAGTATCACCGCCCCATTCTTCAGGAATGACATTGTTTTCCGAAAGTTCTTTTTTTATTTTTTCAATATTAGCTGCGGGTTTATCTATTTTATTTATAGCAACAAGCATAGGGATTCCAGCATTTTTAATTATACGAAGAGCTTCTTTTGTTTGGGGCTGTACTCCGTCATCTGCGGCAACAACAAGAATTGCAATATCTGCAATACGAGAACCACGAGTTCTCATTGTTGTAAATGCTTCATGTCCAGGTGTATCAATAAAAGTAATTTTTTTACTCTTTTTTTCAATTTGGTATGCACCAATGTGTTGCGTAATACCGCCGCTTTCTTCTGCAACCACATTTGTTTTTTTAATTGTGTCTAGTAATTTTGTTTTTCCGTGATCTACATGTCCCATAATAACAATTACTGGAGGACGTTTTTTTAATGTAGTATCAGATTCTTTTATCATCTTTTTTATTTGTTCATGTTTACCTACGTCGTTTTCTGTTTCTTTTGATTCACCTGCGAGTACGACATTTTTAACCAAGTCTTATGCTATAATTTCTGCAGTATCAAAATATAATGGTTAGTTAATTGATAACAAAATTACGTTTTTCATTAATTATAGCATTATATTATTTAGCGGAAGGACTAATTTTTCTGCTAGTTCTTTTACTGAAATACGTGCAGGTAGCTCAATCTCTTCTTGGTCTTCTAGTAATATGTTATCTATATCAGTTGCATTTTTACTTGATTGATCTAGAGAATATTTTGCTTGGTACTCTGCAAGTAGTCGTCTCCAGTCTTTTACTATTTGACCCGCTACTTTATCGTCAACTTTGATTGCTTTTTTACCAATATCAAAACCAAGTTCAGGAAGAAGTATCTTCAACTCTTTTGTAGGGACTTTTAGTTTTCGCGCAAGTTCTGTAATATTCATTTTATTGAAAAGTTTTTACTGCTTTAGCTTAATAATAATTTTGTTAGCAGTTGGGAAGTATACTGAAAAAATATTAACATGTCAAGAATAATGAAAGACAATTTAAATAATAAAGAAGGATTTCTTATTATAGACAAACCCATTGGTATAACTTCTTTTGATGTTATCCGTGTGTTAAGACGTTTTTAGTAAAAGGTACAAAAATAGGGCATGGGGGAACATTGGACCCACTAGCTTCAGGACTTCTTATTGTTGGCATTGGAAGAAGCTTTACAAAACGCTTTAGCGAGTTTCTTCATGCAGATAAGGCGTATGAAGTAAGTGCTATACTTGGTAGAAAGACAGATACGTATGACACTGAAGGCAAAGTGGTTTCAGAAGTAGATGCAAGTAATATTTCTGAAAAGGATGTTGCAAAAGTACTTTCTATTTTTTTAGGTGAGCAGGAGCAGATACCTCCAATGTATTCAGCACTAAAAAAAGATGGGAAAAAATTGTATGAGCTTGCAAGAGAGGGAAAAGAGATAAAACGTGAGCCAAGAAAAATAAATATTTCTTCTATAACTTTAACTTCATTTTCAAATCCTGATTTTGAGTTTTTGGTGCATGTAAGTGGTGGTACTTATATACGTACCATTTGTTCATGATATTGGAGAAAAGCTTTCTGTTGGTGCAGTTATGACCGGGCTAAGACGAGTAAGTGTAGGAAGTTTTAATGTAAGTGATTCAGTTTCTCTTAACGATATAGATTCTATAGAAAAAATAAATAAGCATATTATTTGACATTTTATTAATATTAATATAATTTCTAAAAATAGGACTAAATGGAGGTTGTTATGTCCTTTGATATTGTTGTTTTTGAGTGTGAGGACATAGGTGCGGAAGAACTGCTGGAAAAGCTCGCAAAATTTTTTCAGCTTGATAGGATGACCTATGCGGGCTACGAGATGCATTTAGACGGGAGAGACACGAGCAGGTTTGATTTAGTCGGTACTTTTTGTTCTCCGCCTCCTCAGTATACGGTTAGACGAATTGATACTGAGCTCTGGGTGAACTATGAGGGAGAAAGTATTCTTGAAGGGGCGCTGAAGCACGAAGGTGTTGAGTTTTCGAAAATGACCTGTCGGTATACATCGAAAGAGAGTGCTCGCAGTGCATTCAACGCGTCAAAAAGAAAGAAGCAAAGCACTTCATAAAGAAGGGCTTTTATTTACTTGACATGTTACTATTTTTTCAGTAATATACTCCCATTCAATCAGTCCCACATTATTCATAAATTAAGATTATAGAATGCCAAATAGTAAAAATGCCATTAAGGCAATTAGACAGGATAAGAAAAAGAAAGTAAATAATTTACGAATTATGCGCTCTCTTAAAGCTTCAATCAAAGATTCTAAACGTTTAATCGATTCAGGTTCAAAAGATGTTCAAAAGCAATTGCAAGCAACAGTAAAAATTATTGATAAAGCAGCCCAGAAAGGTGCAATTAAAAAAAATAACGCTTCTAGACGTAAATCACGACTTTTTGCTGCATTAAGTTCAGTATCAAAAAAGTAAGTTAACGACGGTTTTAACCTCGAGATTTTTAGGCTCATCGATAGCTGTTTCATACAGGTCGATGAGTTTTTTTTGTAGGTTTTGTAAGTGATCTTCTGGTATATTTGTAACTTGCCTTTGTAGCATTGAAAGGTGTTGCGGGGTCCACCCCATAATACTTGCTAGATTTTTTTGATCAGTTTCTTTTTTTATATTTTTAATAAGCAGTAATTTTCTAATTGATGTTTGAAGCATGGCAAAAATCATTCTGAGTTCAGCTTCATGCTTTGTTTGAGGAAGTGAGTTAAGCCTTTTTTCCAGAAGTGTTATGGATTCTGTTTTTTTCCCAGCTATTATTGCGTTAGTTAGTGAGAATATTTTAAATTCACTTACTTCTTCTACTATTTCAGTAATCGCTTTTTCATTAATTTCATTTTTTGGATAGCTAAAAGAAATTAACTTATCTATTTCTTTTGCAAGAAACCACATACTTTCTTTTTTTGGACTTTTTGTTTCTGTGAGTGAAGGAAATGCAGTAATTATTTTTTTTGCATTTGACATGGACAAGGTTACGTTTTTATTTTTTGCATATTTTATTGCCCAGTAAGCAAGGTTATCAGATGTAGGTATATGAAATTCTTTTATTACTGCTTCTTTTTTCTTTTCAATTTCTTTAATTCTCTTTTCATTTTTTGTATCCTCAATTTTTTCATCTTGTACAAACAAAAAGAAATTATTTGCATTGCGTTTTTCTAAAATTTCTTCAATATTTTTTTCAAATTTTTTTGAACTTAAAATATTTTTTAATACCACCAAATTAATGTCCCCAAATAAAGAGCCGGCCTTGGAAGAGGCGAGTGCTTTTTTAATATCTTGCTCATCGTCATGTAATGCGTCTATAGATGACATACTTAGTACAGAGTGTTTTTTTTGAAACATGTCAGTTTGACGCTTTACCGCGTTAGACAAGTCTACAGAATTTTCACCAGTATAATAATATATTGTTGCGCTCATATAACTTCCTTCATGTCTTTCCAGTCTTTTCCTGTTTTTATGTTAACTTTTAGCGGTACTGAAAGTTTGTAAGCACTAGACATTATTTTTTTAATTTCTGGAATATAAAAGTTTGCTTTATTTTCAGGTACTTCAAATATTAGTTCGTCATGTATTTGAAGTATCATTTTAATATTGTCATTTTTATTA
>CAZKTI010000014.1:0-12199 GCA_964555725.1 uncultured Gammaproteobacteria bacterium
TGAATCGGCAGTATCCTACTATGATGGAGTAGCTAATGCTGCAACTTCCACCCCTAGTTTTACTGGCTTATTTGATGATTATGAGTTTGGAAGAGCACCTATTTTTTTGTTTCACCCTGGCCCTTTTACATTAGATGAAGCTAAGATTTCATATATTGCTCGGCATAGTAGCGATATCGCCACTAGGTATAACACAGAATCCTGCGTATCCTGTTTTATGACCATTGCAGATGAAGAGGTTCTCCTTCAGGGAACGGTATACACTGATGAAGGGACTACTAATATTGGATCTGGTAAGACAGTGGCTATTTCTATAGATGGAGGCGCTACTGCTACGACAACTGAGACGGATGCGAGTGGGAACTATGAAATAGGGGCAACGATTGCTTCTGGGGAAACTGTGTTGGTCTGGCTGGATGATGAGGCTGAGAATGGTGCTACCGTGACGGTTACTAGTACGGCTATGACGGGTTTAGATATCTATCAGAATAGATTAATAGTAAGAAATGATAATAACTCTGGAACGCCCGTTGCTGAAATGACTAATGCACTTCTTAATACCGCAGATAACGGAGATTCTGATATAGATGCAATATATGATGCATCAAGTGGATTAACCCTAAACAACACTGCAGAACTTTTTATTCCTACTGGTCATATTTTCCAACCTGGTGGTGCGGTGACTGCGAATGAGGTCGATAATAACGGAACGCTCATATTAGAAAGAAACAATGCGACTGTCTTGGGAAACTGGGATGCAACTGGAGGCACTACCTTTACTACAAGCACTGTTACTTTTGCAACAACAACGGCAACACAGACCATAATACAGGGTGGAAATACTAATCCATTTTATAACCTTACCTTTAACGGCTCAGGAGGTACGTTCCAGCCTTTAGACCAGCTCAATGCATCTTCTACCATTTCTATTACTGCAGGGGTTCTCACTCCTAATGGCAACAATATATTTATTGATGATGCCTGGAGTAATTCTTCTACCTTTACTGCGGGAACATCGACGGTCTCTTTTACTACCTCAACAGCAGTTACAGTAAATATTACCGCAGGGGGGTCTCCGTTTAATAGTCTTACATTTAACGATTCTGGGGGTGGTGCAATATTTGAGCTTCAAGACCAGTTACAAGCGTCTTCTACGATAACCATTACTGCAGGAACACTCGATGCAAATGGGCAGACCATTCTTGCTGATGCAAACTTTACTGTAACAGATACCTTTAGTCATAGCTCGGGTGTTCTTAACTTTGCATCTAGTACAGCTACTAGCATTCTTACCGCGAGTACTTCTCCTGTATATGACCTTACCCACTCTGGTGCTGGAATACTTACCCTTTCAGATGCTGTTACCATCGCAAATGATCTTACCAACTCAGCAGGAACCCTTGATATAGATGGACTCACTACTATAACAGGGGACATTACCAATAGTGCTACTATCACAGAAGATGGGTCATACATTGCAAAAGCAGCAGCGTCATTAACTCTTGATAATACTGCATATGACACTCTTAGTGGAAATACTAGTATGACCATTACTCTTGTTGACCAAGATGAAAACCTCGATGGTACTTCTGATGATTCATCTTTAGGTACTTCTGTTACCCTGACTACTGGTAGCGACTCTGAAGCTGTTACTCTTACTGAAAGTGGTAATGCTACAGAAACTTTTACTGCAAATATTATTATATCGCGCAGTTTTGGTGCAGGTGCCATTAATGATGGCACCCTTAATGTGCTTGTAGATGATACTATCACTGTTACTTATACCGATGATGAAGATGCTGCTGATGGTGCTGCTACAGATACCGCAACTGTAACAACGTCTTCTTCCTCTTCTGGAACCACCACTGGTGGAGGTGGTGGTGGCCCTATAGCAACACCTCCTAGCGAAAGCAAGGTTGTGATAAATAACGAGGATGCATATACCAATACACATGAAGTGTTGTTAACACTTTTTTCAATAAATGCTTCCTCAATGGCTATGTCTAACACGCCAGACTTTTCTGGTGCATCCTTTATACCTTATTCCACTTCAGAGTCCTTTCAACTTTCTTCGGGGGAAGGGAAAAAGACTGTGTATGTAAAGTTTAGAACAGATTCTGGTGGAGAAAAAACGGTTTCTGACACTATTACTATAGATACGGTTGCCCCAACTGCTCCTAGAATTACAAATCCTCTTGAGGTGGCTTCCATATATGAAACTAACCCAATTATTACAGGAACTGCTGAACCTAATACGATTTTACAACTTACTATAGACCAAAGACCATCTATAAGCTTAACCGTACCCGATTCAGGGGAGTGGTCATATCTACCTCAAAGTCCATTGTCTTTAGGCATTCATAGCATAAAGGCAGTAAATATTATTGATGGTGCTTTGAATGTAAGCCCTGAAAAACTAAGAACCTTTAGCGTGGTAAGTGATGTTGTAATACCTGTCCCAGGTATTCCTGAACCACCTAAACCACCCGTTATTCCAACACCAGATGAACCAGTGGAACCAACAACACCAGATGAACCAGTAGAGCCTGATGAGCCAATTGCTATTGATAAACCTTCTTTACCAAAAGCTCCGGCACTAAGCATTATAGATCGTGCAATTATTTATATCGGTAGGGTTGTACGGGAAATAAGTGATAATGCCCATGATGTAAACATCATAGACCGTACACTTATAGCAATTGGTAATAGTGCTAACACCATCATAGACAGTGTTCCAAAAGTTGAGATTAATGTTTTTGACCGTACGCTTGCACTTTTTAGAAATGCAACAGATACCTTTATTAAAACGGTTGTCCGAGGAGTTCCAACATTCCCAGAAAATCCTGTAACGCGTTCACTCGCTTATCTATCTTCTAAAACAGATACATTTGATGCGCTACTTTCCCGTGTGAATAACCCATTCATACCAGACGCTCCGAAGGAACGTATCGTAAAAGATGTTGTGCTGCCACCTGTAGTATCAGAAAAAATAGAAACCGTGGTGCCAGAGGATCTTGTTACAGGAAAACTTTCATTTTTTCATCCTTATGGCAATCTAGAGATACCTGTTAGTGAAGTAGACGAGCGTGTGGAGGTTCTTACTGGACAGCGACTAACTCTATTCTTTAAGCCAGAGCGTGAAGTTAATACAATCTCAGCATCTCTTATACTACAGACTAGTATATCTCTTGGGCCTCAGGAGCTAAGGTTTCTATTCATAAAACCTGCAAATGCAATAACGGTTGCATCTGCAAAAGACTATCTTATGTATGAAACTGAGTTTACAGATAAAGATGGGGATGGTGTATATGAAGCACTGCTGTATGCCCCAGTTGTTTCTGGAGGGTATATTCTAAAAACTGAGATTGATTATGTTGAGGGTGAGGATGAGGTAATTGAAAAAGAGTTTCTCATAGATCCAGAGGGGTATGTGTTCGAATCATCACGAAAGGGGCAAGTACGTCTTGAAGACTCAGCTGTTACCATCTATTACCTAGACCCTTCCTCAAATACATTCGTTGTGTGGGATGCTGGGCTCTATTATCAGATAAATCCGCATATTACTGATAATACTGGTCAGTACTCGTTTCTTGTTCCAGAAGGCACATATCAGCTTACTGTAACTAAGAATGGCTATACCTCGTATAATGGAGAGGCTTTCGAAGTTAAAAGAACAGCTCCCGTACACCAAAATATTGAACTCTTACCTAAAAATATTTTTCAAACATTAAAATCGCTATTCTTGAGAAGTGATTGATTTAAAAAATCGTTATTTTTGATGTTATACCATTTTTGGTAATAATTTTCTATAATAAAATACCTTTTTCTTGTCCCTTTTTAGTTTTCTAACTTTTTCGGGACTTTTTTATCTTTTACTTTTTTAAAAAATATGTATTAACGATTTTTATATTTTTTTTAAAATTTTTCTTCAATTTTTAAGGTGTTTTTACTACTTGAAAAAATTTGTTTTTTTTTTATACTGTCCTTACGTGATGACTTAGTCTTTTCGAAACTACTACACACAGGTAATACACAAGTAATGCACCGTTTTTATATTTTGTTGATAAGTCTTTCGTGTTATACTTGCGTTCGTTGTTCTTTCATTTATTTTTTAATTTTTTTGAGGGAAAATAGCTTATGAGTAATGATGATTTGTGGCAGGCTGCATTGGGGGAGTTAGAACTTTCACTAAGCCGTGCAAATTTTACCACTTGGTTTAAGAATACATACATTTTAGAACATGAGGACAGCAAGGTTGTTATAGGTGTACCGAATGCTTTTACGAAAGTATGGCTTGAAAAGAAGTATCATGAGGCAATTACTAAAACTCTTAACAATATTACCCAAGCCACAATTTCTGAAATAATTTATAAAGTTGAAACAAGGCGAGACTTTCCTGTTAATTCATTTTTTCTTAAAAAAGAGAGCGAGGATGCTCTTCCCGCACAGCTCGAAGACTCTTTCCAAGCAGATACTGAGGTTAAATCTAATGCGCATGGTTTGAATAAGCGCTACACTTTTAATACCTATGTTGTTGGTAAGGGTAACGAGCTTGCCTTTGCTGCTTTTCAGTCTGCAGCTAAAGATCCTGGAAATAGTTATAATCCAATTTTTGTATATAGTGGTGTTGGGCTTGGTAAAACGCATCTTCTACATGCGCTTGGTAATAGTATTGTTAAAGAAAATCCAAAAGCACGTGTGCTTTATGTAACGACTGAACAATTTACTAATGATTTTATCCAGGCTGTAAAAAATGGACAAGCAAAAGAGTTTAAAGATAATTATCGAAACATCGATGTACTGCTTATAGATGATATTCAATTCATTTCTGGTAAAGAGGGGACGCAAGAAGAGTTTTTTCATACATTTAATTCACTTCACCAGGCAAATAAACAAATTGCTATTACTTCTGATAGGGCTCCAAAAGAGATTGCTGCACTAGAACAGAGGCTTCAATCACGTTTTATGTGGGGAATGTCTGTGGATATATCCCAGCCAGATATTGAAACTCGTATGGCAATTCTAGAAACGAAGTGCAGGGAGAAGGAATATGAGCTATCTACTGAAATAATTCAGTATGTTGCATCATGTATACAAAATAATGTTCGTGAGTTAGAGGGTGCGCTTAATAAAATCATTGCTTACCATCAGTTTAATAATACTGAGCCAGATTTAGACACTGTAAAGAGTATAATTTCATCTTTTAGTCACAAACCAAACACTGCTCCACTTACCCCAAAGCGATTTATTACTGTAGTTGCTGATTATTTTTCTATTTCTATAGAAGATCTAATGGGTAAGCGTAGACAAAAAATTCTTGTAGTTCCTAGACAAATAACTATGTACCTTATGAGGTCGCTTGGGGGTATGTCTTTTCCTGGTATTGGCGCTGAGCTTGGTAAGCGTGACCACACTACTGCAATGCATGCTTGTGAAAAAATTGAAAAACAAATGTCGAGTGATGAAGATCTTAAACAAAACATTGAGTCTATAAAACAAAAATTATACCAGTCTTAAGTAGATAGACTGTGTACAGCAGCCGTATATCATTCTTGATAACTTGTAGTGTGTTTGTGGGTGAGTGGCAAAAAAATAAACTCTGCTCATTTAATTTTTATTCATACACAAATTACCTTCCGGTTAGTACACAGCATGTTCTTGGTGGTGATTAGAAGAATCTTTCTTACCTTAGCGTGTAAATGATTCTTTCCACATATCCACTCCCCCTACTATTACTACTATATAATTAATTACTATTTATATTTTATATATAGATTCTCATGGAATTTACATCAACAAAAAATAATCTTCTCTCAAGCCTTCACAGAGTATCTGGACTTACTCAAGGTAAGAGTACTCACTTACCAATCCTTAATAATATTCTTATTAGTGCAAAGAAGGGTGGTATAACACTTACATCTACTAATTTAGAAATTGGTATAACTACAATTTTAAGGGGAAAGGTTCAGACTGAAGGAGAGTTTACAATACCAGTTAGAATGTTTTTAGACTTTGTACAAACATTGCCAGAAGATAATGTAACGTGCACTCTTAAGGAGAACAATTTTATTATCTCCTCTGGCTCCCAAAAAGGCACCATACGAGGAGTTTCATCTGAAGACTACCCATTGATACCTAAAATTGAAAAAACTAAGGAGAGCGAAGTTTCTGCTGGTATTTTTTTACAAGCCTTACACAGCGTTTCCATTTCTGTTTCTACTAATGAAACACGTCCTGAAATTAGTGGTTGTTTATTTAAATTTCAAGGAAAAGAGCTTGTTCTTGTTGGAACAGATAGTTTTAGACTCGCAGAAAAGAAGTTGAAATTAGACATAAATTCACATACTGGGCTTTCGCTTATAATTCCACTTAAAACAGTTCTCGAGCTAGTGCGTATTATTACGACAGTTCTTAAAGAGGGTGCGCAAGACGCTATAAAGGTTCAAATGCATTTTTCTGAAAACCAGGCTGTATTTACTATCGGCCAGACAGAATTAACCAGCAGGTTGATTGAGGGTCAATATCCTGATTATCAGCAAATTATTCCAGACATTGAAAAACACACAATCGTTGTAACAAAAGCTGATTTTGTAAGATCGGTAAAAAGTGTTTCGCTTTTTTCTGAGACAGGCGTGTTTGATATTATGCTTAAAGGCGTTTCTAATACACTTGTGATATTTTCTAGTAGTGGGCAAACAGGAGAAGGAGAGGCAATAATCGATGGCACACTTAGCGGAGGAGAGTTTACACTTGTTCTTAATGGAAGATACCTTCTAGATGGTTTAAATACGATTGATAGTGATGAGATTTCTTTGGGGGTTGTGTCTCATGATGCACCATGTAAATTAAAAGCAGTCTCTGAAAGCGAGAAAGACTATTTGTATATTATAATGCCTATAAGGCAGTAGTCGTTCTGACGAGCGTTTAATCTTACCGTTTACTCTTCTTCTGGATTTGGTTCAGAATTAGGTTTTTCTTCTACTTTTGGATTAACCAAAAATGTTGGACCTTTTTTTATTTCGCCTCCATCTAACAGTGCCTCAAGTTGCCACGTACTTGGATGAGCAAATTCTTCATTCCATGTAAATATTTTTTCATTACCATCAGAAATAGTGATTGTTTCTCCGACTTTTGTTACTTGGTTGGTTATAAGGTCGCGCGCTTGAATAGAAAGATTTGTAATTAATTCTGGTGTTGGTGTTTGCACACGCACTGCAAGTGGAAATTCATTTAAAGTGATTACACTCTGATCAAATGGACTTATCCATAAAAGCCCAGGCTCTGTGCGAGTAAGATTTAAATTAAATGTAACACTATCAGAAGACTTATTACTTACAGTATCACGTACGTCTGCTGTTAGCGTATGCCAACCATTAGGAAAGTCACCCATGTTTATGGTGTAAGAGTATGGACTTTTTTGAGCTCTGCCTATAGGCCTTCCATCAATTTTATATTCAACAAAATTTATTGGATTTCCTTTTGTTTGTACTGACACAGTTGCATTAATAGATGTATTAGTAATAGTTTGGCTTTTACCCGGAGATGTTAATGTAATTTTTGGTTGATTTTCTGGTAAGTGAATATCATCAAATTCTGTTGGAGGCTCTTCTAGTAACGCATCGTTTTCTTCTGCCCATACCTTAATGGCTTCTTCCCAAGCTTGGTATTGCATATCTTGCTCTGGGTTTTCTGGTGGGTTTCCGTTTGGATTATTCACATCAACATAATGAAGTATGCTGTGTGGAGAGAAGTATGATTTTTCAACACGTAATTCTTCTGGGGTATATTCTGTTGCTAGTTTACCCGAGACCCTGTCAATAGTTACTTTATGCTCTCCAAAACCCTCGCCGTTTAATATTGGATTTGATGCTTCTTGATCAGCAGGAGCTGTAAATGATTCTACCGGCATTCCTTCTAAGGCCTCTATCATAAATTTTTTCCAAATTGGAGCAGCAATTGTTCCACCATAAGCACCAACACGCATTGGTGTGTTATCATTGTTTCCTGTCCAAACACCAACAGCAAGGTTTGGTGTGTATCCCATTGTCCATGAGTCAATAAATTTGTTTGTTGTTCCAGTTTTTGCTGCTGCCTGCCTTCCTGGAATTGTAAGTGCGCTATTATAGCCAAAAACAACAGCCCTATCATCTGGACTTGAAAGAACACTGTTAACTATTCTTGCAATATTTGTGTCTATTACTTTTTTGCTTTTTTCTTGGTATTCCTCAATAACTTTTCCTTCTCTGTCTTCGATTCGCAAAACACCTGTAGTTTGGTGCTGCTCACCATCTTGTGCAAATGCTCCAAAAGCCGCTGTGTGTTCTACAAGCTTAATCTCACCACCACCCAGCACTAACGATAATCCAAAACGGCTTCTGTCAGAAAGCGTTGTGTATCCTAAAGATTCAGCGAGATTTAATACTGTGTCTATACCAGTCATGTAAAGTACTTTTACTGCAGGTATGTTAAGAGAGCCTGCAAAGGCGTGTCTTAGTGCAATTACGCCACGTTCTGAGAGATCGTAGTTAACTGGTGCGTATGGCTTCCCAATTTCTGTTTCAAATGTAGTTAATACATCAAAAACTTTTGTTTCTGGAGTAAAACCTTTTGTAAATGCAGCCGCATACACAACTGGTTTAAATGATGATCCTGGTTGGCGTGGGCGTGCTGCAACATTTACATTTCCATCATTTTCTACATCAAAATAATCTTTTGAACCAATCATTGTTAAAATTTGACCTGTCTTTGGATCTATGGCAACGAGAGCTGCATTAGTAGCGTCGTAGTTTTCTGCGTTTTTTTCTACTTGTTCTGCTAGAATTTCTTCGCCACGCTCTTGCAATTCAAGGTCTATAGTGCTCCAAATTTTTAAACCCCCTTGTTCTAGTACTCTGTCTCCATATTTTTCGCTAAGTTGTTCTTTAAGCCAAAATACGAAATGTGGAGCATTAATGTTTTCACGCTGTGGCTTGAATTCAAGAACTTCTTCTTTTGCCTCATCTCTTTCAGCTTCTGTGATATGGCCCTCCTCAACCATGACATCTAATATAAAATGCTGTCTCCCAATAAGCTCTTCTTTATTATTTCCATATGGGGAATAGAAAGTCGGTGCTTTTGGAAGTGCTGCTAGTATAGCCGCTTCCCCAAGCGTTAATTCTTCAGTTCGTTTTTCAAAATAGTTTTCACTTGCAGCTTCTATGCCATATGCTGTTGAACCATATGGTATTTCGTTAAGATAGAGTTCTAGAATTTGGTCCTTTGTAAATTTTTGTTCTAATTGCCATGAAAGAATCGCTTCTTTAAGTTTTCTGGTGTAAGTTTTTTCTGGAGTTAATATTGCATTTTTTACAAACTGCTGTGTGATAGTTGAACCACCTTGACCTGTGAGTTCAAAGTTTGTCAGGTTGGTAAGAACTGCACGAATAATACTAGTTATTTTTATTCCTTTGTGAGAATAAAAATCTCTGTCTTCTGCAACTAGTGTTGCAAGCTGCACTTTTATAGGAATACTAGAAAGCGGAAGGAAAGTTCTTTTTTCATCACCAAAAAATTGAAATAGAATGTGTTCACCAGTTCGATCGTAAATAACTGTGCTTTCTGCAATTTGTACCTCATTTATTTTTGTTGGATCCGGAAGGTTTTTTGTTAGTAGGTTTATTACAGCAAATAGCGATACAATTCCTAAGACAAATAAGATGCCTATAAATTTTAAGAATCGTTTTTTAAAAGTTTTTTTATTTTTTTTTGATCTTTTTTTCATCGGTGTCTCCTCGGGGGTTATTAACGGGATACTTGTTTCTGATTCATTTGTTTGTGAGCGCGCATAGGCATCATCCATATCATTTTTGTTTGAGATGGGTTGCCCCCCTGTTTCTGATTCGTTGTTTGTATTGTCAGATTTTTTTGTTAATTCAGGAATTGGCATTTAACTATATTATTATAGTATACGGTATATAATACGTTTTTTTTACTAATAATGTTACTAGCAGTGTAGAAGTAATCGTATCATGAATTTAAAGTAAAAAGCCAGATAACTGACTTCTATATGGAAAAGAGGGTGCAGGGTGTTTTGCTTGCTACCTCGAGGTCTATCTCTCAGTAAGACCGAGGGGTCACCGCTAGCGGTCTAGCTGCCATCAAGGTGCCTGGGTTCCAGGTTGGCGCTTTCTCGCTTTTGCGTACCTGCTTGCAAAACACCCTACACCAGAAAAAAGAACCTTATGAGATTATACCCCACACAAAATTTAGTCAAACGTAAGAGCTTCCAGGCCGACTGACCTGTTTTGTGGCAAAGCCACAAATCCGTCAGTCTCTTCGGACACTTTGCATTTTTCATCTGCGTGACTTCAGTCAACGTACGTATAGTACGATCCCTTTGCCACTTGATAAGAAAATCCAAATTGTCTCGAAGCCTGGAAGCTCATCGGTTTTTTGGTAATTTACTTTTTTTTGTAATATTTTGCGGCGTACTCTGGTGAAATTTGATTAATAGCAATTCCTGCCCCCAGCTCTACACCAGCCCAGGTAGATCCTCTAGGTTTTATTTTCATGTATAAGTGCTGGTCTTTATCAAATACAGCTTGATGGAAATAAAAGTTATATGAGAGATCTAATTTTTTTATTTTTTCAAGAATTCGTTTTAGAATTTTTGCAAATGATTTTCTTTCAGTTGAATTTAATAATGTTATATTGTCTATATGTCGGAGAGGCATTATCCAGACTTCATAGTTGTGTACTGATGCGTAAGGAGTAAATGCAATTACGTTTTGGTCCTTATACACCAGCCGTGATCCTTTTGTTTCTGCACTAATAACGTCACAGTATACACATCTACCAAAGCGTAGTTTGTGAGAATGGATTCTTTTAGATTTTTCATATAAATGTGGTGGAAGAAAACCCATAGCAAAAATCTGTGAGTGCGCGTGCCTGAGAGATGCGCCTGCATTTGCTCCTTGGTTTTTAAAGATTAGTATATATTGTATTTTTTTATTTTCCGATAAAGCTTTAGTGCGGTCTGAGTATGCTTTTAAAATTTCAGCTACTCTTTCTTCTTTTTGTTCATGAAGCATGCAGTTGTGTGCAGGTGATTCAATAACTACTTCTTGTGTTCCATATGCGTCTTTGTTGTCTAAAGAAATTGCGGGGTATTTATTTTTTATAACTTTTACCCTCCAGTCATCTTTACCATATTGTAGTTCTGCTTTTATATTTTTTTGTTTTTCTTTACAAAAGACACAAACTTCATTTACTTTTAGATCAGACTTTATTTTCTTTTTTGTGTCTTTGGGACGTTTACCACGCTTTGGCGCAATAATAACGTATTCTTCTTCTACATAGTCTTTTCTTATTTCTGGTTTCATACTTGTGTGAGTATAGTTTCGTATAGTTCTTTATATTTTTTTGCTGATAATTCCCAGGATACATCTTTTTCTAGAACGTTTTCTCTTGTATCCTCGAACTGATTTTTATTATTAAATAAGTTTATTGCTCGTTCAATTGCCTCTTCGAGTGCTCTTGCGCTGTATTCTTCAAAAACAATTCCTGTACCATTTTGTTCGCGGACATCTGTTACGGTATCTTTTAGACCACCTGTTTTTCGAACTATAGGTATAGTACCATATCGCATAGATATCATTTGACCTAATCCACATGGCTCATATTTTGAAGGCATAAGAAAGAAGTCTGATGATGCATATATTTGATTTGCAAGTGCTGCGTTAAATTCAATAAGGACTGCGACATTTCTAGGATGGTTTGACGCAAATTTGTTAAGTGCATCTTCGTATTCTTTTTCTCCAGTCCCCAAAACGATTAACTGCATTCCACTTTCTATTACGTGAGGGAGTGCTCGAGTGAGAATGTCCAAGCCTTTTTGTGAAAATAATCTTGTTACCATTCCAATTATAGGTACATCATCTGCAACAACTAATCCTAATTGTTTTTGAAGTGCTTTTTTGTTTTTGGTTTTACCATCGTTTACTTTTTGAGCAGAGTATCTTTTTTTCAGCGACGGGTCTTTTGCAGGATTAAACCGGTCAACATCGATTCCATTTAGTATGCCATATAAATTGTTTTTTCTTTTTAGTAGGTCGTTTTCTAAACCTTCACCATACTCTTCTGTTAGTATTTCATGGGCATAGGTAGGGCTTACTGTGTTAATGTAGTCAGCGTGTTCAATGCCAGATTTTAGAAAATTGGT
>CAZKTI010000015.1:0-12074 GCA_964555725.1 uncultured Gammaproteobacteria bacterium
CAACCATCAATCAATCGTTAAAGGAATCATCCTCTTATTGGCAGAACCTTGCTTTTTTAAACATTGCCTACAACCTCGTGCGTATACTGGTAATTGCGCTCCTCTTAATAATACTTCTTAAATTAAGCCCAAACGAAATACCTATATTTTATAAACTTACAGCGTTTACAGCAGGTATTGCACTCATGGCATATTCGTTTATTACCCGCTTTGCTATTTTTCACATCATACTAGAAAAAGATACGCTGAAAGACGCATTCATAAAAGGGAAAAAACTATTCAAAAAAAACATATGGTTCTGCTATGAACTCTCGATACTCATCGCCATTATTATAGGTGTTACCTTCAGGGGCATAGAAATACTGCTTTCTTTATTCTTTGATGCAGACGATTTCAATCTCTCAACAATAAGTTTACTTTTATTTGGTGAGGGCTTACTCTCGTTTATCATGGGATTACTGATTATTGGTATATTATTGCTCGCTGGTGGAATGGTCCTACTCTTTCAATACTCAGTGTGGGTACGCTGGTTTGAAAAACGCGACATTGGGCATCGCTCGTATCTCGGAAGAATTTTTGGTATACTAAAAAGAACGAAATAATATATTAATGTGGATATAAAATATCCACGCATACATATAAACAATGTCAGATAGACTTCAATCAATAGATAATCTTATTGCTGGAAGCGCAAGAACGACAAAAAAACTGAATGAAAAAATTGTAGATATTGAACAAAAACGCAAAGAAGATCTCGCAAAAAAACAAGCGGAAGCTAAAAACTTACCCTATATAGACCTAATGGGTTTTGCAATTGGTCCAGAAGCGCTAAAAACTATATCTATCCAAAATGCAAAAAAATATAAGGTGGTCTGTTTTTTATTACTCGAAGGAATTGCAAGGTTTGGAGCAACAGATCCAAATAATGAAAAAGTTAAAAACCTTGTAAATACTGTTTCCAAAAAAAATCATATCAAGGGAGATACATATCTCATTTCAGAACACAGTTTTAATCAGGCTCTAAAAATTTACGAACACCTACCAAAACCAAGAATCAAGGTAAAGGGCATTGATATATCTGCAGATGAACTGGAAAAATTTGCATCAGATATAAACAAATTAGACGGTTTTACAAAAAAACTTGAATCTGTATCAACAACAGATCTAATAACGCTACTAATAGCAGCGGCTGTGAAAATGCGTGCATCAGATGTTCATTTAGAGCCTCGCGAAACAACTCTAGATGTACGGTTTCGTATTGATGGTGTTATGCATTTTATTACTACTCTCCCCAAAGAAAAAGCGCGTCATGCATCATCACGAATAAAATTACTTGCTGGATTAAAGCTAAATGTAGTCAACCGTCCTCAAGATGGACGCTTTACTATAAAACTCCCAAACGACCAAATCGATGTTCGTGCATCATCCCTTCCAACAAACACAGGAGAGACCATCACCATGCGTCTCCTCATGGCATCAATAGCAAATCTTCAAATGGAACAAATTGGTTTAAATAAAGAAGCTCTTCGAGTCTTAAATAAACTTATCAAACAACCAAAAGGAATGGTTATAGCAACAGGCCCAACGGGTTCAGGAAAAACCACAACGCTGTACTCCATAATGAACAAACTAAATGATGGTGATACTAAAATTATCACTATTGAAGATCCTATAGAATATAGACTACCAAACATAAGTCAAAGCCAGGTAAATCCCAAAAAAAATTACACGTTTACTAGCGGTCTAGAGTCTATAGTAAGACAAGATCCTGATATTCTCATGGTTGGTGAAATACGTGACAAAGACACTGCAAGCATTGCTATTCAAGCAGCGCTCACCGGCCACTTAGTACTTACCACCTTGCATACCAATGATGCATCAGGGGCCCCCGCAAGAATGAAATCTCTGGAAGCCTCTGGTGAACTTTTTGCATCAGCACTAAATGTTGCTATTGGGCAAAGACTTTTAAGAAAATTATGCATCAATTGTAAAAAAGAACACGCACTAACCGTAGAGGAATCAAAGCATGTAAATAATCTCATAGAAAGCTGGCCGAAAGATTATTCCATGTCTCCGCCAAGCATATCAAAGCTAAAATTCTTCGAACCAGTTGGATGCGAAAAATGCAATGGTTTCGGCTACTGGGGAAGAATAGGAATTTTTGAATTACTATTAGGAGATGAAAAAGTAAAAAATGCAATTATTCAAGGTAATGCTGCAGAACATCAAATAAGAAAATTAGCAAAAGAATCCGGGATGATTTCCATGATGCAAGACGGCCTATTAAAAGTAGGTGAGGGAGTTACATCTCTAGAAGAATTATTACGTGTAGTTGGTAAAGAATACATTTATTAAATAGAGCTTACCTCAAACGTGTAAGCACTAAACTGTAATTATTCTAGAATCATTTTTTGAAAAGTCGATGGTAATATTAACCATCTTTTTTTTATAAACATTTGAAAGCCTCTCAGGCCACTCAATAAAAGTAATTGCATCTTTATCACCAACTCCTTCTAAAAACTCATCATTTTCTTTTGTTACTAAATCTAGTCTATATAAATCTATATGAATAATTTTTTTTACTTCTTTAAAATCAACATTATAATCATTTCGTATAACAAATGTTGGGCTTGTTAAAACGATAGTGGGGTTAAGCAATTCCATAACACCTTTAACAAATAAAGTTTTTCCTGCACCCAAATCTCCCTTCAAACCAACAACAGACCCACCACCCAACTCACCAAAAATTTGAGTAGCGATTTTTTTTGTTTCTTCTTCTGAATTAGATATATATTGTTTATGCATACTTTTTAAATGTAGGAAGGTCCGTGTGCGTTTCTAGGCTGTCTTCTATTCATACTAGAAATGCATATGACCTTCCAGACACCCTTAACTTATAAGTCAATTGTGGATTAGCTTTAATAGTATAAAACTTTTTTATAGGAACCGCTCTTCTCAAATTATAATACCCAGCCCAAGAAATCATACTGGAATTGTCTCCAGCATATTTTTTAGAACACATTAGAGCAGGAATATTATTTTTTTTACCAACCTTTAAAAAGTCTTTTCTTATAGCTTTATTATTTGCCACTCCTCCACCAAAAATAATTGTTTTTGGTTTATATGCATCAATTGTTTTTTCTAATTTAATTATTAAACTTTCTACTACTGCTAATTGAAACGAAGCTGAAATATCAGCTATAACTTTTTTTGTGAGTTTCTTTTTGCCTCTTTTATTAACTGCAATACGCACAGCAGTTTTTAAACCAGCATAACTAAAATCATATGTATCATGCTTTGCCATTGGTCTTGGAAAATCGTATGCCTTAGCATCGCCCGTTTCCGCTACTTTTTCAATTGCTGGACCTCCAGGATATGATAATCCCATAAGTTTTGCGACTTTATCAAAAGCTTCTCCAGCAGCATCATCTAAAGTGTGTCCTATACGAACAAATTTTGTATGACTTTTTAATAATACAAGTTCTGTATGACCACCTGAAACTACAAGCGCAAGTGCAGGAAAAATAATCTCCTTTATTTTACCCGTCTTTGTATTAGGTAACTCAACTGAAAGCATATGTCCTTCTAAATGATTAACAGGGATTACTGGCACGTCATACATCATACCTATTGTCTTTGCAGAATCCACCCCAACCATAAGAGAAGTGACAAGCCCAGGACCATAAGTAACTGCAATGGCATCAAGTTTTGTAAAATCAAATCCTGAATCATCTCTTACTTTTTCAATCATTAAAGGGAGTAATTCTAAATGTTTTCTAGCGGCAACTTCTGGAACAACTCCGCCAAAATCTCTGTGCTCTTTAATTTGTGAATATACGGCCTCTTGTAAAAAAGAGACATGATTTTTTCCAGTCACTTGAAGTAAGCTCACTGCGGTCTCATCGCATGATGTTTCAATCCCTAAGATAGTCTTTTTATTTCGCATAAATATAGTATGGCCTATAAAAAAATAAAATTCTATCCTCTCTGGTAGCCCCAAGGGGAATCGAACCCCTGTTTTCAGGATGAAAACCTGATGTCCTAACCACTAGACGATGGGGCCACAAGAGAAAATAGAAAATTAATAAAAGTAAACGCAACGATAACATTATAATTAAAAAAAATCAAGCATCCTATTATAGGATATTTTTTAGTATAATTATTATATTGTGGAAGAACAAATTCAAAACGAATCTAAATCAACAAAAACCGTTATAATAGTAATAATAGCTGTTTTAATTACTGCTTTGCTTGTAGGAGTTGGTGTATTTGCATATCAACAAGATGTAATTAAAAAAAATATGATTGAAGCTGACGAACAAATAAAGAAACTGCAAGAACAAATTAATTGCAAAGGAACTTGGGATGACAATGAGTGTAACACAGCACCAAAAATTACACTCTTATTTCCAAAGGGTGGTGAAACGATATGCGACAATAATCCTTTAACGATAAAGTGGGATGCGACTTACTATGATGGATTGGTAACTATGAGATTGCTTAATGGTGGCTCAACTGGCATAGGACCTGGACAGCGAGCAGAAAAAGGTGAGTATCTGTGGGAAAATGTACGTGAAATTGCAGATAATTTAAGCGGTGGAGGAGCTGAAGATACATATAGAGTTAGAATTAATTTGCAAGAATTAAATTTTAATGATGATGACGCAGGTTCATTCGATATAAGTAAATTTCTAACTATAAAAAATTGTATTAATGAAGATATTGATAAACCTATTGATACTTCTGATTGGACAACATATCAAAATGAAGATTTAGGAGTAGAATTTAATCATCCACCTGAACTAGGTAATTTTGTTGATGAAGGGAGAAATGCTTATTTAACACATAACATCAGACCAGAAGAAATTACAACCATAAGCTATATATACCTTAATGCATTCAGTGATACCTCTGTAAATAATTGGATGGAAGAAATAAAAAAAGCTTTTGAAAATAATGAAGGAGTTGGTGACCCAGCAACGCTACGTTTTTCTACAAGTGTAGGTGATTTACTTACTGAAAAAAATGTAGGTAATAACTGTATACAAGATTTCGATTTTATACGTAACGTCACGGAGGCAAGTTGTGAAATAATATCTATAAATGACAATTATGCTTTTAAAATAAGTGGTCCTGGACCAAGAGGGTCAGAAGTTAATGAGTTTAAATATTTATTTTTTGAAAATAATACATGGTACGACTTCACACAAAGACATCAAAAAGTCCTTGATTCAGAATTTGAAGTGTTTAGTAAAATAATTTCTACATTCAATTTCACCAAATAAGTACATTAATTCTGTATCCACTAAACAATGGTAGTATATTCCCATTGCAACTACTCTCCTTAACCCTCTTATAAAACGTATCCCATAAATACAAGTCATTTATGATATGATTCTCCCTCACCTGTACTCGGGACAGGCACTAAAGTTCCCACTTGCCAGTCTCGAATGTTTGCTTGAGAGAGGCTAAAAATCCAAGCCACCATAATAGAGGTGGTTTTGTGATATACTTCAATAAATTATTAATTAACTTTTTTATATGAGAGAACGTGGTCCAGGGCATGAAAGTCCATTAACGCAAGAAGTAGAAAATCCACAAGAACATGAGGCTGAGCGAGATAGATTATTAGAAGCTGAACGCAAAGGTGAATTTCCACCTACAGAAGCAACGCTAGACGAACTTAGAAAAATAATGAAAATCATTGAAGCAGAATGGCGGCGTCCTTCTGAAGTAAAAAATGAAGGTGTCAGAGGTCTAGAAGTTTCTCTTGCAAACACAGTAAAAGAAAAAGTACACGAAGAAGCTGAAAGTATGGATGATGTTTCAAAAGCACGACTTGCTCGTGAGATAAATGATTTTATAAATATGGCAGATTCACACCCAGCATGCCAAACTATGATGGAAGCTATGAGTGAGCTAGGATTTCCACATGACGATGAAGGAAAATCATTTGAGGATAGACTTTTTCCTAAAGAATAATATTTCTACTAAATATTGGTAGTATATTCCTTATTAAAACTACCTTCTTTTACCATCTTATAAAACGTATCCCATAAATACAGGTCATTTATGATATGATACCAACAATGGCAAATAATATTAATGAGATTATCAAAAATATATCTGGGTGGCTTACTCCCAATGAAGCAGACTTATTATATAGTTTAGCGAAACGTTCTAATGAAACTATAGTAGAGATTGGTACATGGAAAGGAAAATCAACTATCTGTTTAGGGATAGGCTCTAAAGAAGGAAATAGGAGTAAAGTAATTACTATTGACCCTCATTTTCCTGCATTTTTTTTCATCTATACTATATTGTTAAAAAATATTAAAAAAACAAATGTAAGTGACGTCGTAACACCAATCAAATCAACGTCCTTAAAAGTAGGTAGGGCTTTCACTGAACCAATTGATCTTCTTTTCATTGACGGATTACATCAATATGAATATGTTATTATTGACTTTTTATTATGGGAGAAACATGTCATCAAAGACGGTCTAATTGCTTTTCACGATTCAAATGTTAAAGAATGGCCTCAAGTACAAAAAGTTATTAATGACTACATTGCGCACTCAAAACGATTCGAGATTATTAAAATTGTAGATTCCATAACTGTTATCAAAAAACTTAGTGGGGCAAGTGCTTTAGAAAAAGAAGAGAATGACAAAGCATTAAATAATGCAATTAAAAAATTAAAGCCACTTTACGTGGCATTATTATATGATACATTACAATTTTTTATATTTGCAATCAAAAAAGGTTTTAGGGGATAAAAAAAATTTTCAATTCAATTTCTAAACTGCCTACAATAAAATTAGCATGAACATACCAATATATAAAACGAGTATAAAAATTATACCTATAATTATTAACGCAGCAAATATCTTAGCTCTTGGCTTATCTTGCATACATACAGTATATCACGCTAGAGATGGTCTGCCTAAACAATTATTATTAAAAAACAAACAATATTTCTATAAAAATACACCTTTTTATTTTACAAAAAATAGCTATTTGCAAAGAACTTATACTATGATACATTTTTAATGCAGGGAACTTCAGCGATACCCCGCATCACCCCATCTAGTGTCCAGACACATAAGAAAGGCTCTAGATGGGGTATTACTTTGACAAAAAAAATTTTTATGATAAATTTCTAATTGCGAGGACCCCTCCTCACGCCTCTGAGAGATTGTGTGGAGATTCCACCATTGGTTGAACCGGACCAATGATCTCTCAGAGGTTATTACTTTTAATATGCTTGTAACTAATTCGTTTGCACTCTTTGTATGATATACTTTTATAACTTTTAATATACAAAAAATCCTGATACAATGATAAAGCTATTGCCATTACTTTTCCTTATAATTGTTGCCACTACTGGATGTAAGGTAACGATTGACGAAGTAGCGGAAAGAGATGTGGTTGAACCAAAAGCTATAGCCACTCTTTACACTATACCCGATTCTTTACAAACGCTCCCCCCATATCCGGAAGACCCAGAAAAAATTGTAACAAAAGAATTCACCGATGGATATGAAGTCAAGCTAACAGTTCCAAATGCATATGCAGTTGCAAGAGCAGCATGGATTACAGCATTTCAGGAAAGGCTCTGGCAAATAGAAAACGAGATAGTAATTTCTGAAAATAATTTTTCTTGGGTCGTGATGAAAAAGGATGAAAATATACTATTTATAAAAATTGAGAGTATAAATGATGAAACAACGGCGCTAACCACATTCCTAAAAAAATAATATTTATGAAGAAAAAATCAAACAATAATAATATTGAATCATTAATCGACTCTTCCTTAAATACAGAAGTGGATTATAAAAACGAACGTATACCAGAATTAAAAATAGAAGTGAACCTAATAGAAACTGAAAGCGAATTTATTATTGAAGCACCAGTCCCTGGAATTCCTTCTGAAAATATTTCTGTTAACGTAGCAGATGACACTATTACAGTAGAAGCAACATGGCCTGAAAAAAAAACAATCGTAGAAAAAGATGGGAAACCTATATATAAAGAATTTATGAAAGCAAATATGAGTAGAAGTATCATATTACCAAACACGTTCGATAAAGATTCTCAGCACGCAGATCTTCATAACGGTCTTCTTACTATACATCTAAAAAAAAGAAAGCGGCAAAAACCGCATAATATTAATATAACTGACGAAGGTGATGAATAGTGAATCTCTCCTGCCATGGGAAAAGGTAACCGTAAAAAAAATTGAAGATGGTACTATAACCGTTTCACACAGTGATGCAGATATAACAATTCCCAAAAAAATAATTAGAGGGGAAATTAAAGTTGGTGACACACTACATATAACAGTCATGAGTGATGAAGAAAGAGACGTTGAAAATACAAAAATAGCAAAATCAATTTTAAATACGTTATTCAAAAACAATGGGAAAGGAGAAAAAACAGCAAAGGAATAAACACGGGTGGTCGCTTCTGGTTACCGCGGGTTTTCTAGTGCTGTTTTTTGTACTCACCGCTGAAATAAGCACAGTGGCTATTAATGTACGCTACAAAGATAAAATTCTTCCGGGAGTTTCTATTGGAAAAATAAATATTGGCGGATTGACCGAAAAAGAAGCGCATACTCGCATACAGAAAGAAGTAGACAGCATAAAACAAAAAGGGTTAACATTCTGTTACGAAAAACACTGCACCATTATTGATTCACTTCTTATAGCACCTGCGGACCTAGATCTTGCATATAATGTTATAGACACGGATGTCAAAATGATGATAGAAAAAGCTATGGGGATTGGTAAAACAGAAAACCATCTAACTCGTCTGTTTACTCAAGTAAAAACTCTGAAAAGCGGTAATGCTATAAATATGGAATGGATTACAAACGAAGAAGAGCTTGAACACACGCTTAAAGAAAATTTTGAAAAAAGAATAGCGAGAGCAAAAAATACTGAAATAATTATAAATGACAATGGTGACATCTCAATTGCAAAAGCAATCGACGGAGAAATTTTAGAATACAAAAAAGCCATTACGGAAGCAAAGGGGGGCCTAGAAAAATTGGATAGCCCTCAGGTTATAATGTCAGTTTCTATAGAAAAACCTGAAATCACAAAAATTGATGAGGAAAAAATTATTAAAGACGTTACAAATGCAATCGAAAATCAAAAATGGGAACTCGCTCATAATGACGATACATGGATTATTTCTAGAAGTGATAAACAGCGTTTGTTATCATTGCAAATTGATGAATCGGGCGAAGTATCGCTTGGATTACGTGAAGATGTATTTTTAGGAATCATTGAAGGTATTGCGGGAAGTGTTGAACATGCGATGAGAGACGCAAAATTTGAACTTAAAAACGGTAGAGTTGGTGAATTCCAAAATAGTAGAGATGGCACTACCATAGTACGTGAAGAAACTATTAAAAATGCACAAAGCGTAGTTAAAAAAAGTACATCTTCCTCAGAAGTAAAACTAACACTCGTGGTTGAACTTGTTAAAAGTTCTGTTCCAACAGAATCGGTAAATGATTTAGGCATTAAAGAGCTTATTGGTGTAGGTCATTCAAACTTTTCAGGAAGTCCTGTTAATAGAAGACATAATATTGCGATAGGAGCAAATACTCTTCACGGACTTCTTATAGCACCTGAAGAAGAATTTTCACTCATTAATGCTTTGGGTGAAATTGATGCAAACCAAGGTTATAGGGAAGAGCTTGTGATTAAAGGAAATGAAACTATTCCCGAATTTGGAGGAGGTCTATGCCAAATTGGAACAACAGCATTCAGAGTTGCTATGGAAAGTGGTATGCCTATCACTGAAAGACGTAATCATTCATACAGAGTACGTTACTATGAACCTGCAGGAACAGACGCAACTATTTACGGACCGCACCCAGACTTTCGTTTTGTAAACGATACTGGTCACCATATTCTTATTCAAACACGCATTGAAGGAAGTGACATTTATTTTGAATTTTGGGGAACAGATGACGGAAGAATTGCTAAACAAACAAAGCCTGTTGTCTACAACATAACTACGCCTCCACCCACAAAATATATTGAAACACTGGACCTACCAGTAGGAGAAATCAAATGCACAGAACGAGCTCACAATGGCGCAGATACCACATTTGATTACTCAGTAACGTATGAAGATGGTCAAATAAAAAAAGACACCTTCAATAGTCACTATCGTGCATGGCAAGAAGTATGCCTTAAAGGAGTAGAAGTTTTAACTGAAAATATAGATGAACTAGAAAACAAAATTACCTCTCCCGAGGGAGAGGCAATTAATTCTCTAAACTAATATGCTAAAACTTAAGAGGGCAGGCAAGAAAATTCGTGTAAGGAGGATAATAGGGTAAGCCACTAATTCCTTATACAAATCCCCATGCTTGTCGTGCCTGACCCTCTTAAATCCACCATAAATCAATCTTCTACAGCGACAAATCACTATATCATAGCGATGCCGCCTTGTCAAGTGAATACAAAAGATATAAACTAAAAACGTAATAAATCGGGGTAATGCCCTGTTTTTTGATAAAACTATGATAGCTGGGAAAATTGCAAAAAATACACTCTGGCAAATTGCAGGCAAATTCGCAGGATTTATAGCAGGCTTTTTAGTTATCATGATACTAACCCGCTCACTTGGAAAAGAAGGATTTGGCGGATTTACAACCATTACAACCTATTTGCAATTTTTTGGCATCATAGTCGATTTTGGCCTGACACTTGTTGCGGTTCAAATGTTATCGATTCCAAATGTAGATGAGAAAAAAACATTTGATAACATTTTTACACTAAAAATTATTTCTGCTGGGATTTTCTTTGGAATTTCTATTCTTATAGCTTGGCTCCTCCCATACCCTCACTTAATAAAAGTTGGCATCACCATTGCTAGTGCTGCATTCTTTATGAATGCAATACAGCAAGTATATGTTGGCTGGTATCAAAAATATCTTTACATAAAAAAACTAGCAACTGCAGAAGTGCTAGGAAAAATTACACTGTTGATTGGTGTAGCAATAGTAGCTTCTACAGGAGGAGGTCTTCTCCGTGTTATGCCTATTCTCATCATCCATAGTGCAGTATATCTAGTTCTTACAATGGTATTTGTAAAGAATCATTACAAGCCTAGCTTCGCTATAGACAAAGATGTATGGAAAGAGATTATGAGAAGAAGTTATCCAATTGCTCTTGGAATATTTTTCAATCTTATTTATCTAAAAGGTGACACTTTAGTGCTGTCACTCACACGTCCCCAGGGAGATGTGGGAATATATGGAGCGAGTTTTCGCCTTATTGAAGTGCTTATCACCCTCCCCATGATGTTTGCAGGGCTTTTACTTCCACAGCTTACTAAATATTGGGAAGAAGGTAATAAAGAATTTTTTAAAAAAATTTTTCAACAATCCTATAACATCATTCATATAGTAATCTGGCCATTTATACTAGGAGGTATTGCGCTTGCTGTTCCACTTATTGACTTTATTGCGGGAAACGAATTTGCAGAATCAGCACCAGTCATGCAAATTCTATTAATCGCCTTTGCTGCAATTGCTATAAGCACATTATTTGGACATATTATTGTAGCATTAGAAAAACAAAAAAAAGCTATCTGGATGTATGCAATAACAGCGCTTGCAACAGTCATTTGGTATCTAGTATATATTCCAAAATATACATATTGGGCAGCAGCACTAATAACCCTTGGTTCAGAAATAGCAATTGCATTTCTTCTAATGATTCTAGTGCATCACATAACTGGTATAAAACTTAAGCAAAAAATAGCATTACAATCTGTTTTTGCCGCAATAATTATGTTTGTAATAATAAGCATTATTCCACTACACTTCTCATTTCTAATTATAATCGGTGCAATTACATATATTGCATCACTAACAATCATTACCCGAAAAACACCAAAACAATTATTACGCACACTCTCATTTTAAAAAATCATGACTGTAGAAACGACAATACCAAACCTTCTAATAAGTGTGTTATTCATTGCTCCGGCACTATACTTTGCTTGTAAAAAACCCGTGTATGCCATAAGTATTATTGTGCTTG
>CAZKTI010000016.1:0-11612 GCA_964555725.1 uncultured Gammaproteobacteria bacterium
TTGGTGTCTTAAAAAAGGGGTACCTTCCAATGTCCCAACCGTCTAATTTTAAAAAGTCAGCGACGTTTTTTATTTCTTCTATTCTCTCGCCTTGTGTTGATGAATCGCTTTTTGAAAAATCCTTTGAAAGACCAACAGTCATGTAGAGAACGTATACCTTAGAACCTAACCTTTTTGCCTTTGCGATAAGACCACCTGCTCCGAATATTTCATCGTCCGGGTGTGGTGCAATAACTAATATTTTTTGATTTTTTAAATTAAACATATATTTAACAATTATTATTTAGTCGATGACCTTAACCCAAAAAGTAGTAAAAGTCAAGTATAATAATAAAAAGGCCCTGTTATCGCTTGGTAGCAGAACCTTTGATTTCTGAAATAGAAGAACCCAGTGGGAGCCTTAGAAGGTCTTCCTTCCTAGCTTCTAGGTCAGAAGATGTGTTGGCACGGATGATCCGTACTCTAGCAATCACTTCAGTGAAGTGTGAAATCGCATGTGGCACCTTGTTTCCAACACTTCGTGTCCAACGCTAAAGAGCTGTCTTACGATGGTTCGTCGTTCACCATCATCCCATTTTTCACTAGGAAATTGTATTTCATCTATTCCCATTTTGTGACCCCTCCATAAGATTTTCAGACCTTATATAAATGAATTAATATTGTCAATAGAAATATATATATATGATATACTGTGTATTATGAATCTAAAGACACTCCCTGCTAATACATCACTTAAAGGCAAGACCGTTATTGTAAGAGCGAGCCTCAATGTTCCTTTAGAAAAGGGAAAAGTTGATAAGGATGGGACCTGGAGATTAACACACGTAATTAGTGCTTTGAAAGAAATACGAAAACGTAAGGGCAAATATATTGTTATAGGTCATTTAGGAAGACCTGGCGGAAGTAATAATAAATATTCTTTAAAACCAGTTGCTTCCTATTTAAAAAAGAATACACCTGGTAAATTAACTTTTGTTCCAGCACTTTTTGGAACATCTGTAGATAAAAAAATAGCAGCATTAAAAAGTGGCGATGGTTTAATATTAGAAAATGTACGGTTTCATAAGGAGGAAGAAAAAAATAATTTAACATTTGCAAGAAAGATAGCTTCATATGGGGACATATATATAGATGAAGCATTCGGTAATGCACATAGAAAACATGCATCAATGGTTGCTATTACCAAGTTTTTACCATCTTATGCTGGAAAAAGGTTTACAGAAGAAGTGAGAGTTCTTAGTGGAATAATGAAAAAACCTAAAAAACCTTTAGTACTTTTAATTGGAGGAGCGAAAGTTGTAACAAAATTAGATGTAATTAATCAGTTTATGGGAAAAGCAGATGCAGTACTTCTTGGAGGGCTTGTAGTTAATACAATTTTGTATAGAGAGTTTGGTGTTAATAAATCATTTTCAAAAAAAGAGAATGACGCAATAGATAGATTGTTTAAACTTTATAAGAAACACAAAGAAATTAAATTACCTATAGATGTTATTCGTAAAAGAGAGGGAAGCGCTGAAATTATAAACCCTTCTGCAATCAATGCAAAAGATGCTATAATAGATATCGGTCCTAAGACAGCAAAGATGTACCATAAATGTATAGCTGACGCTGCTACAATTATTTGGAATGGTCCTATGGGACTAATTGAAGACGAAGATGGTATGAAAGCAAATGCAATCATTGCCAGGTCTATTTCAAAAGCTCGTGGTAAAAAATATATAGGTGGTGGTGAAACGGTAGAGGCTGTGCATGAGCTTGGACTTATGAAAAAAATGACATTTATATCTACAGGCGGAGGGGCTATGTTAGAATTCTTAGCTGGAAATATACTCCCTGCGCTTGAAGTTTTACGCAGGAAGTAACCCGATTAGAAATAATTGGGAGGGGATTAATAAATTTATTTCTAACAGGCAGGTATGAAACTACAATCAGGTAAAATAAAAAAAATTCATGCTCGTGAGATACTAGATTCTAGAGGTGTTCCAACTATAGAAGCAACTGTTGAATTTGCTTCAGGCTATATTGGCGTTTCCAGTGTTCCATCTGGTACTGATGAATCTGAATATGCGGTTCATGCTTTACGCGATACCACTAAAAAAAGATATGCAGGAGCAGGTGTTCATAAAGCAGTTGAAAATGTAAACCATACAATTTCTAAAAAACTTACTGGCAAACGTTTTGCAAACAGTTCATCTTTTGATACTGCGCTTTCCTCAATAGATAAAACTAAACAAAAGAAAAAGATTGGCGCTAATGCCCTTTTAGCGGTTTCTGTTGCAGGAGCTCGTGCTTTTGCTGCATCACACTATGTTCCTTTGTATGAATATTTAGTAAATGCGCATAAGTTAGAAAAAACAAAAAAGATGCCGACACCTATTATGAATGTTATGAATGGAGGTAGGCATTCAGATACTAATTTAGATATAGAAGAACTTACAATTATTCCTGTAAAAAAGTCTTTGTTTCATGAACAGCTTAGAATGTGTACAGAAATATTTAATAAACTTGGTAAAATTTTAAAACAACATGGCCTTGATACTGATACTGGAGATAAAGGAGGTTATGCTCCAGATATTCATGCAACCGCAGAAGCCATACGTATGACAACGATTGCAATTAGAGAGTCTCGATTTACACCAAAGCGAGAGGTTGGTATTGGTATAGATGTCGGAGCGCAGATGTTATATGACATTCGTATGAAGCAGTATCGGTTTAGGTTGGATGCTACATTTTATTCTCCTTCCCAACTAATTGCTCTTTATGATATGTGGGAAGATGCGTATCCATTAGCTTATCTTGAAGATGGCCTTTCTAATAATGATTGGAAAAATTGGCCAGTACTTACTTCTCATTTAGGAAAAGATGTAGATATTGCTGCAGATGAATTGTATGGAGGGCAAGTAACTAGATTATCTAAAGGAGTGAAAGGAAAGGCAACTAATACTGTTGTATTAAAACCAAATGACAATGCAACACTTAGCGATGCTATAGATTTTGTGGTTAAGAGTAAAAAAGCGAAAATGAAACTTTGTATTTCGCATAGAACTGGTGAAACAAATGATGACTGGATAGCTGATTTTGCTGTAGCTGTGCAAGCCGACTATGCAAAATTCGGAGCTCCGAATAGGGGAGAGAGGATTTCAAAGTATAATCGACTAATGTTTATCGAAGACGAGATTATTTCTAAATAAAGCTTATTATTAAGGTCAGTTTTCAATAGTAGAAAATCGGTCTTTTTTATTTGTAGTGTACGGTTGGAAGTGTTAGAATCTTATAGAACATTTATGACGACTTTACCCAAAAAATATAAAAGACTCGTTTGGCTAATACTTGATGGATGGGGAGTTTCAGTAGATTCTAAAGATAATGCTATTACTAGAGCAAAAACTCCATTTATTGATGAACTTATTAAATCCTATCCTGTTACTACCTTAAAGGCCTCTGGCGAGTCAATTGGGCTTCCTTGGGCTGACCCAGGAAATTCCGAGGCAGGGCATTACGCGCTAGGTACTGGAAAGATAATGCACCATCCACTTGTAAGAATTAGTAAAGCTATATGGGATGGAACATTTTTTACAAATACCACTCTTAATTCACTTTGCGAGCATGTACGTAAACAAAATAGCACTCTTCATTTAGTCGGACTTGTTTCTTCTGGTGGTGTTCATAGTTATATTGATCATATGTACGCTATTTTAGAACTTGCTAAACGTCATAAAGTAAAGCGTGTTGTTCTTCACGCTATACTTGATGGAACAGATGTTGAGTATGATCAAGGCGCTCAAATGCTTTCACATATTAAACAAAGACTCACTGGCATTGGTTTAGGAAAGATTGCTTCTATACATGGCAGGACATATGCAATGGATAGAGATGGGTCGTGGGATAAAACAGAACAAAGTATAAAAGCAATAATAAATGGTGAAAGTAAAGAGACGTTTAAATCAAGCGACATTGCTTTAAATCATTATTATAACCAAAAAGTATTTGATACAGATATTCCACCTACAGTTATTGTTGGAAGAGCTGGTAATCCGGTAGGCAAGGTTAAAGCAAAAGACGGAGTATTATTTTTTAATTTTAGAACAGATAGAGCTGAACAGCTTATAAAAGGTTTTCATGAAGCACTTAAGAAAAAGTCTCGCTCTGAGAAAGATGGTATTCAATTAGTTACTTTTGCAGAAAGTATTCAAACACCCCAAGTGAAATGCGCATTTAAAAATGAAAAAGATAAAGCTCCTTTTGCAAAAGTTATATCAGATGCAGGGCTTTCACAGATTCACATAGCAGAAACAGAAAAGTATGCACACCTAACTTATTATTTTAATGGAGCTAATAAAGATTCTTTTAAAAATGAAGAAGATGTTCTTATTCCTTCTTCTGAAAGCACTGAGTACGAACATGAGCCTGAAATGTCTTCCCAGTATATTTCACAAAGAGTAATTAAAGAAATTGCAAAGAATGATTATGATTGTATTATTGCAAATTTTGCAAATGCAGATATGCTTGGGCACACTGCTAATTTAAAAGCAACTATTACTTCCATTGAAGAGATAGATACGCATGTTGGTTCTATTGTAAAAGCTGCACTTGCTAAGGACGTATTGGTTTGCATTACTTCAGATCATGGAAACGCAGAAAAACTTCAAAAACATAATGTAGAAAAATTGCACAAAGAACATACTAGCTCCCCTGTACCTTTTATGCTTATTAGTAATTCGTTTGAAGGAAAGACTCTTGGATTTCAGGACCCACCCGCAGGTGATTTAAGTTTGGTAAAACCTTTGGGGACTCTTGTTCATGTGGCGCCTACATTACTTTCACTTTTAAAGATTAATATTCCGAAACACATGGCAGATTCTCTTATAGGAAAACAGGTTCTTAAAAAAATACCTGAAACTGTCGGAGCATTATTATGACGGCATTATTACAGTTAGATACTTCACTGGTATTATACTTTCACTCCCTTGCATCCATGGGACAAGGGTCAATATTAGTCACAAGGCTTTTAGGGACTTATTTTATTTTTATTCCAATACTGCTTGGTGTCGTAGGACTTTTTTATACATTACCTGTACTTAAAATATCTGGCCCATTTTTATTTTTGCAGATGTTACTAGTAGGTGTTATTTCCTGGGTTGTTAATAATGTTATTAGTGTCTTTTGGTTTCGTAATCGTCCATACGTTCAACATCCAGATAGTATTCAACCTATTATTGATATTCAACTTATTTTAAAATCATTCCCGTCTGATCATGCAGCGCTTGCCATGGCGCTTGCTACCATTGTTACTTTATATGTACCCAGAGTCGGTATACTTTTTATAATTATCGCACTTCTTATTGGTTTTTCACGTATTGCTGCGGGTGTTCATTTTCCTACAGATATTTTAGCCGGTTTTATTATAGGCGCTGTAATTGCATTATTTGTTCATAAGATATTTATATAATGTTTAGAATTTTAGTAGCAATTATCTTAGCACTTTTTATTTATTCAAATTGGACTTTATGGCGCGATAAAGCCATTGAAGGAATTAAAGATATCTCTATAGAGCAAGGCGCTTCAGTAACTAATATTATTAATCAACTTGAGGCAGAGGAAATAATACATAGCGCATCTTTTACAAGATTATATTTGGCATTAACGGGAAATGACGTAAATATACAAGCAGGAAATTATTCTTTTTCTGGTGAGATTAATTTAAGACAAGTCCTTGAAATTCTTAAAGGAGGAGCGGAAGGCAAAAAAGAGATAACTGTTACTTTTATTGAAGGATGGGATATAGATGAAATGGCAACTTATCTTTCAGAACAAAACATTGTTACTGAAAGAGAATTTTTAAAAGCAGTAGATAATTCTTACGACGTTTCTATTATTGATTCAGTTCCTCGTTCACGTGATGATCTCGAGGGATACTTATTTCCAGATACTTATAATATTTTTGCAAACGTTACTGCAGAAGAGCTCGTTGAAAAAATGCTTAAAAATCTAGAAGTAAAAATTAATGAAGATTTACTTTCTGAAATTAAAAGGCAAGGGAAAACCGTAGATGAGATAATAATAATGGCAAGTATTTTAGAAAAAGAATTGATAAAAGCAGACGAAAAAAAAATTGGTGCAGGTGTATTATATAATAGACTTGAAAATGGAATAGCACTTCAAGTCGATTCCTCAGTAAATTATATTACTGGAAAAAATACACCCAGAGCTTCTTTTAAAGATCTTGAAGTTGACTCCCCTTATAATACTTATAAATATCGTGGACTTCCTCCGGGGCCAATTTCAAATCCTGGGCTAGAGTCAATAGAGGCTGCAATTTATCCAGAAGAGCATAATTATTTGTATTTTCTTACAACTCCTGAGGGGAGCGCTATATTTAATCAAACTTTAGAAGGGCATAATGCTTCTAAAGCAAAGTATTACTAAATATTTATGAGTAAAAAACGGAGGATAATAATTTCATTAGGCGGTTCTCTTGTTACTCCTAATATCATTGATACAGCTTTTGTAAAACAATTCAAAACATTTATTGATGGTTACGTAAAAAAAGGTTATCAATTTGGTATCGTAGTCGGTGGAGGATCTACAGCGAGGAACTACCAAGTTGCTGCAAAAAAAGTAACTAAACTTGAACGTGATGACCTAGACTGGCTTGGTATTCATGCAACTCGTATTAATGCTCATTATTTACGTACAATTTTTAAAAAAAATGCATATGCACATGTTGTTACTAATCCAACTAAAAAAGAAGGTTTTACATCTCCAGTAATTGTAGCTTCTGGGTGGAAACCTGGCTGGTCTACAGATTATGTTGCGGTTGAACTAGCAAAAACTTATGGTGCAGATATTATTATTAATTTATCTAATGTTGATTATCTTTATTCTAAAGATCCAAAGAAATATAAAAATGCTAAAAAGATTCATGACATAACGTGGAAAGATTTTCAAAAAATTGTAGGTACAAAATGGATTCCTGGTGTAAATTTACCCTTTGATCCTGTTGCAAGTAAGTTGGCAAAACGACTTGGTATTACAGTTGTAATAATGAATGGTAAAAATATAGCAAATATAAAAAACTTTTTAAAAGAAAAAAAGTTTATTGGAACTATGATACAATAAAAATAATATGGGTGATGAAAAAAGCGTACAAGATAGTAGTTTAACGAGAAACAGATTAGTCTTTATTTTATTAGGGGCTTTAATAATCTATTTAGCGTTTAGATTTACTAATTTTACTGAATTTGTATTAACTACAATTCTAACATTTGCAGGAGTAATTTATTTTGGTAAATACATTACTTTCAATAAAAAATAGAATATTTTTGTAACTGTAACAAATTAATTAACATAACGTTATAGAGAAGTGGTAAAAAACAAAAATAAATATGCTTGTTAAAAACATTTTTATAATCATAGTCGCAGCACTCCTTTTTATACCAAATACAATTTTTGCAGGTTTTACTCGTGATATTCATTTTCCGGTAGATGGGCCTGCAAGTTTTAACGACAATTTTAATGATCCGAGAAGCGGAGGCCGTGATCATGAGGCAGTTGATATTCTTGCAGATAAGATGACACCATTAGTTGCTGTCGTTGACGGAACAGTTCGAAGCATTAATATCCCAGAAGCATTTTGGGGTTATTCTTTAACGCTAAAAGATGCTGAAGGGTATACGTATCATTATTTACATATAAATAATGATACACTAGGTACTGACGATGGAAATGGTGGAGTTCAATATGCATACGCTCCTGGAATTAGTCGAGGAAAAAAAGTAAGTCAGGGTGATTTACTTGGATGGGTTGGGGACAGTGGAAATGCAGAAGGAACTGTTTCACATTTACATTTTGAGTTAAGAACTCCAGGAGATGGGATTGCCATTAATCCATATGAGAGTTTAATTAAGGCTGCTAACAATTCCAATAGAGGAGATTATGTTCCTGCAAGTATTCGTGATTCAGTTGAAACTATAAATGACGATAAATCAATTGATGTAAGAGAAGATGTGTTTTGTGATTCGGGGTCACTTATAAAAATACTTTCATCAGATGCGGTTTACTATTGTGGTGCTGACGGAAAGCGATATGTGTTTCCAAATGATAAAACATATTTTTCTTGGTATGACGATTTTTCAGAAGTTAAAGTGATAGAGGAGAGTCTATTGCCATCTATTCCTATTGGTGGCAACGTTACATACAGGCCAGGTATTCGTATGGTAAAAATACAAACAGATCCAAAAGTATACGCTGTAGACAGAAACGGAACTCTTAGATGGATAGTTAGTGACGAAGTTGCAGAAGAACTCTATGGCAGTAATTGGAATAAACAGATTGATGATATTTCTGATGCGTTTTTTGTAAATTATAATATAGGGCCATCCATTACTGGCGAAATTACAATTTATTAAGACCTCCATGCCGACTGACCTGTTTTGTGGCAAAGCCACAAATCCGTCAGACTCTTCGTACATTTTACATTTTTTATCTTCGTAATTTCAGTCAGCGTACCTATAGTACGCTTTCTTTGTTACTCGATAAGAAAATGTAAACTGTCTCGAAGCATGAAGCCCTTTTAAGATTAAAATGTAAACTAGCTCGAAATTTGAAACCCCTTTAATATTTTTTAAAAATTGCCCTGAAGGGTGAAAGCACTAGATTTAAAGTTTTCCACTTATACACCGTTGACATTTTGCCATATTCATATATACTGCATCAGCGTGTTTTTCATTAAACAAGCCGTAAATCTTTTCCCAAAGAGGATGAGGTTAACGTATAAAAGAGTGGAAATTAAACGAAAAGTCCTGCATTCATTTGTGGGACTTTTTGTATGCATTTGCTAGGTTTTTTAATGTATACTTGACTTTCGGTTATCTTTCGGTATATAATGTATATATATGAAAAGAGCTGTGGATAAAATTAAACTTACTAAAAAGCAAAAAGAGGTTTTAGATTTTGTTACTGATTATATTTTTAAAAATGATATTGCTCCTAGCAATTCCGAAATCGCAGAATTTTTAAATGTTAGTTCTCCTGCTACCGTTCATGAGCATATAGGCGCATTAGTTAAAAAAGGTTATTTAGATAAAGATTTTAATGGCAAACGATCTATTCGTTTAATGCCTAGTTTAGATTCATTTGCAGAAGCTATTTCTTTACCTCTTTCAGGACTTATTACTGCTGGCGAACCCATTGAAGCTATAGAAGGAAATGAGACCATGGCGGTACCAGCTGATATTGTAGTTGATAGAGCAAATAGTTATGTTCTTAAGGTTAAAGGCGAATCAATGATTGAGGATGGAATTTTAGATGGCGATTACGTTATTGTTGAGAGGAATCCTTCTCCACAGAATGGAGATATCGTTGTAGCGCTTTTGGATAATGCATATGCAACACTTAAACGATTTTTTAGAGAACGAACTCGTGTTCGTTTGGAGCCTGCTAATGCTACTATGAAACCATTCTATGCAAAAGACCCGCTAATACAAGGCGTGGTGCGTGGCGTCATCCGCAAATTTTAAATTTATGACACATGAGACAATGCATGAAAAGATAGATGTTCTTACTGCCTTTATGAAAGGTACGTTAAAGCCTTTGATAATAAAATGGCGTGGGAAAAAATATACTGTTGAAAAAGTTCATATGCAATATGAAGCACGTGATGGACGTGAGACCATTCATTATTTTTCAGTTGCAGATAACGCAAACTATTTTAAACTAGCTTTTTATACAAGATCCCTCACTTGGTATCTGGAAGAGCTCTATTCTCCAACATAAAGATTTAGCACATTTCATCGTTATTTTTTTGATTCTCACTCAATGTACCTACAGGTACATTTCGTTTCGATTCTCAAAAATGCCTCGAACTGCACTTAAATCTTTATGTCTTTATTTATAATATTTATGTCTCAGAATTTTATTTTACATATAGATATGAATTCGTACTTTGCGTCTGTAGAACAACAGGCAAATCCTTTTTTACGCGGAAAATCAGTTGGAGTGTGCGCTTATAAAAGTCCGCGCGGATGTATCATTGCTTCATCTAAAGAAGCAAAAAAGAAAGGTGTAACTACCGGTATGCGCGTTGTTGATGCTCGTGTATTGTGCCCTGAAATTATTTTGATAGAAAATGAACCAATAAAGTATCGTAGTACCACAAATAAAATCTTTTCCATTTTTTCTGATTACACCGACAAGATAGAACCATATAGTATTGATGAAGCATTTATGGATTTATCTGGTTATGCAACGACGTACGCAGAAGCGGTTTCTATAGGAAAAGAAATGCAGGGCCGTGTTTTAAAAGAAGTTGGAGGCTGGCTTACCTGCTCTGTAGGAGTGTCATATACGAGATGGCTTGCTAAGTTTGCGTCTGACATGGCTGAAAAAGGTAGCGTGAATATAATTACTAAATATAATTTAGAAGATAAATTAGGTGAAGCAGACCTTATGGATGCGTGGGGTATTAATGTTCGTCTTGCTTACAGGCTTCAAAAGTTAGGTATTTCTGATTTAATTGAATTAAAACATTATCATCCGCAGAATCTTATTCAAGCTTTAGGTAAGACTGGTTATTTTCTTTGGGCAAATGTTAATGGTATCAGTATAGAAGGAGTCAAATATGCAGAAGAAAGAAAGCCAAAATCTATCGGTCATTCGTATTGTCTTCCAAAAAAGACTACAGATCATTCATATCTTGATCCTATTCTTATGAAATTATGTACGAGGACGGGGAGACGGTTAAGAGAAAAAGGGCTAGAGGCAAAGGGAATATCTATGTCGTGGAGTTATGAGCAAGGTGGTTATGTGCAAAAACATAAAAAAATTGATGATACTATTTTTGAAACTACAATGATTTATAATTATGCCAGGAATATTTTTCATGAGACTCCTCTGCCAGACAAGATACGAATGCTTGCTATAAGTGTTTTTGGTTTACGGAAGATAAGTAATCAGATGTCATTTTTTGATGATAGATTGAAAAAACGTGCGGTGTCTGAAGCTATGGATAATATTAATAATATATATGGGGAGCAGATAGTTTTTCACGGTGCTATGTGGGGTACAGGTAAAAATGCACTAGAAAGAATAGGCTTTAGGAAAACGTTAGAGCCAATATGGCGTGGTAGAAACGAGATTGAATATATTTCAGATGACGTTTGATTTGACATATATTGAATAATACTATATAGTACTTTTCGTAACCAAAGACCATAGGTAAATAAGTAAATCCTATGCAGGCATACATTTAGTATTCTTGGTCTTTGGCCGAGATTTTTTTAATATAATTTAATATATATGGCAAAAAGTAGAGCACAAAAACAAGAAACCGTTAATCAGCTTGATTCTGAAATGAAGGGAATGAAGTCTGTTGTATTTGCGAATTTTGACGGTGTTAAGGTAAAGCAAGTAGATGCACTTAGAAAAGAAGCCCGTGATAGTGATGTTCAGATGGTAGTTGCAAAAAAGACACTTCTTAAAAAAACACTAAAAAAAAATAAGCTAGATACTCTTTCAGATTATAAATTTGAGGGTGGCGTAGCTTCGTTTTTTTCTAGATCTGATGAAGTTGCAGGAGCACAACTAGTAAAAAAATTTGGTAAAGAAGTTGA
>CAZKTI010000017.1:0-11531 GCA_964555725.1 uncultured Gammaproteobacteria bacterium
TTCCAAATGAAACTGTAAGACATCGGGAAATTATAAGAGCGCTAACTGTTCTTACAGTAATAAACGAACGAAAAGCTACTTCTAACTTTCGTTTCAATATTTTTTATACTACGATACTAATTGCTTTGGCAATAATGACTTATCAACTTAGCGCAAAACAAGCCAAATATGTCGAATTTTCAACTAGAGCTGATCGAATTAATCAGCAAATTGATATTAATCAAGCAGTTGAATTATGTAAGATTAATTTAAACATGAAAACATCTAGACTATTTAACGTAATTAGCGGTGAGCCAGCTAGTTGTGAATCTGTGCTACTCAGATACGATAATTAAGTTTCTATTAACTAGCGGTGGTGTGTACGTTCACAGCTGATTCCTGTAGTTTTACCTTCTTAGCGAAATCCTCCCACTTGTAGAGGTCAGCTATAATGTGGTTCCAACGCTCGCACACTTGGTCCATAAATTCCAAACGACCACCTAATTAGGTGGTTTTGTTATCTTCTATATAATACCGTCTTATGTACTTGCTATTCCAATAAACGTACTGAGTATAATTGTAAATAATAAATAAAGTAGTATCGCAAACGGAACTATTATCATTGCTTGCAAAATTCTGATAAACATTCCTCTTTTGTTTTTTTTGTAATAAAGAAAAGTTCCAAACATTGCAAGTATAAAAGCTGGACCACCAATTAGCATTAAGTATAAAAACGCCCCAAGAAACATAAAACCCGCCGTTTCATCACTAACTGTTAGGCTACCTATATACGCTACCACTATGGTAGCAAACAAGACAAAAAGTAAAATAATAGCTTTCTCTTTTTTTGTAAACTCTCTCATGCAATATAGTATAACTGATTCTATTAAGTAGTGGTAGTAGTCGTGTTTACAAGCTTATTCTCTAGATTCACACGCTTAGCAAACTCTTCCCATTTATATAGATCAGCTATAATGTGGTTCCAACGCTCGCATACTTGGTCCACCAGAAATCCACCGTCTAGATGACGGTGTTTTTGTTACGGTTTATTTATTCGATTGGCGGGTGAGCTAGAAGTGGTATTGTTTCATCACACAATCTAAATCCAAATTCTGTAGACTTACAGTTCAATCCACACTCAGCTTCGTCTAGTTTTACTTTTTCCAAGCAAGAGCTATTACTATTACAAGAAGTTATTCTTTCTTTATTTAATGCTAAAGCCCATTCCGTGCAAGAAGACGAATCTGTAAAAACTCTGTCGTACTTAGATTCAACTTCACACTCTAGACATCCGTCAGGAAAATAATGACCCTCCCAAACATATTCTTTTACTGCGAAAGAATAATAAATAGCTAAACCTGCAATAATAAGAGCAAAAATGCCAAAATTATTTCAGTTGCTATATGTTTATTTTTCATATGAAAAAATCTCCTCAATTCTTTTATTAAAATAATGGGCAATCTTTAACGCTAAAAGTACCGAAGGCGTGTAATTGCCTTTCTCAATTGCAATTACGGTCTGTCGTGTAACATTAACAGCATCTGCAAGTTCTTGTTGTGTAATTTCTTTACTAGAGCGAAACAAATGAACTTTATTTATAACTTTTTCATTCATATTCTTTTCCACAATTAATAATCTAAGTTTATATATATATAAAGCATATGTCAAGTTGACTTTACAATTAAAAACATTAGTAAACTCAACAAAATTACTAGATATACAAACCTTGTGTTAAAACTTTATGTGCAAATCTCGGGGACAGGGGCTCGAACCCCATTTCCAGGACCAAAACCTGCGTCCTATTTATCCCGTTAGAAATTTTCATAAACATGCCTCGGGGACAGGGGCTCGAACCCCGATTTCCAGGACCAAAACCTGGCGTCCTACCATTAGACGATCCCCGAGGGATGGTTACGAAAGTATAAATATTTCTAATGGGACCATTACGTGTCTCTACCTGTCGGCAGACTGGCGCCTATGGCGGAGACAATCCCCGAGATTTATACATAAAGTAAACTAGTTATAAAGCAGCGAGTCTTAAATGTCAATGTTGTTATGATGTTTCAATATAGTATATGTTAGCCTAAAAATAACATAAGGCATTAATAAAATAACTAGCCAGTTAATGTATACTGGGACATCTAATATTTGAAAAAAAGTAATAGGATCAATAATAATAACAGCAATAATCATAATAAAAAAAGTAATGGCAACAATAATGATGCCAAAAATAATCTGTACTATACCAAGCGTATTCATTATTCTTTCAAATATCTACGAATAGCAAGATATGATGCAAAAAAAGTAAGTAAAATAACAGTAATAATTTGTGTTGCTATATAAATGACCCAATTTGACTGTAGGAAAGAAATTATATTAAATGTATCTTGGCCAAGTAATTGAGGAAGGAATGGCTGTATAAAATTAAGAACTGGATAAATTATTATTACACTGATAAGAAGTGAGAATATCGCATAGAAAAAACTCTCAAGAAGAAATGGCCCTCGTATCATAACTGCACTTGCTCCGACCAATCTCATTATTGTTATTTCCTCCTTATGAGTATAAATAGTAAGACGTATGGTATTTAGTACAACAAGTAAAGAATTAAAAATTAATACAAATATAACAATTAGGCCTATAAATTGAATGCGCTCGCTTATCTCATTTACTCGTTCAATTGCACGCTCATGGCTTTCTAAATCCGTAAAATCTCTTTCTTCAATAATTGTCGTATATACAGGATCATCTAGTATTTCAGTAATAAGACTATAATCATTTAAATTTTCGGCTTGTACTAATAAACTATATGAAAACGGATTATCATCAAGCTCATTTAATGCTTTGATAATATCAGGGTCATTTGCATATCTTGTTCTAAAATTTTCTAGCGCTTTGTCTGGTGTAATAATCTCAGAATTTTTTAGTACTACTTTCTGAGTTATGAGCTCTTCAAGTGCTTGTACTTCTTGTCTAGCAACTTCATTTTTAAAATATATGTTTACATTTACTCTATTTTCAACACTTATTATTGCCTGACTGACCAAAATAGTAATGACAATTAAAAAATTAACTGACAAAATACTTAGCGTAATGATGGTAACAGTGTTTATAGAAACCCAAATGTTTCTCCAAAAATCTAGGACAGCAAATTTTATTATTCTCCAAACTTGTATCATAAAATGTATTTCCCGGTCATTTGATCGCTTATGACCACGCCTTTATCGAGAGTAATCACTCTTTTATTAATAGAATTAACAATTTCTCTATCATGTGAAACGAGAAGCACTGTAGCGCCAAAATCATTTATTTTTAAAAGTATATCAATTACTTCGCGACTATTAATTGTATCAAGGTTTCCAGTTGGTTCATCAGCAACTAGGAGCTTAGGTCTATGAACAAGTGCTCTTGCAATCGCGGTGCGCTGCTGTTCCCCTCCTGAAAGTTGGTGAGGATACCTGTCATATTTATCTTTTAAACCAACTATATTTAATACTTGGGGAACGATTTCTTGTATGCGAAGGCGTGGCGCCCCACTGACTTGTAGAGCATAGCTAACGTTTTCATATACGGTCTTTTTAGGTAAAAGCTTATAATCTTGCCAAACAACACCTATCTGTTTACGCAATTGCGGCTTCTGAAAATTTCTTATTTTTGTTATATCCCAACCTCCTATAATAATTTCACCTGAATTAGGCTTTTCTTCAGCAATAAGTAATTTAACAAGGGTTGTTTTTCCGACGCCAGATTGTCCCACTAAAGACGCAAATTCACCAGGATTTATCTTAAAGCTCACATCTTTCAATGCGGGGCTCACCTTCCCATATGATTTTGTAACATGTTTAAGTTCTACCATAGGTCTTTAAAAATTATACAATATATGCTAAAAATAGTAACGATATTTTATTTTTCTTATATACGCCGCCTTAGCGAAGTTGCCCTCGAGGTAGCATACCGAGAGAAGAATAAAGAACGATTCTTATGCCATAACATAAGCCCGTGTAGCTCAGTTTGCCAAGCAAAGCGGAATAAAGTAAGGCCTGCCCGCCCTCGCCTGAGCCCGTGTAGCTCAATCGGTAGAGCAATCCCTTCGTAAGGGAGAGGTAGCCGGTTCGATTCCGGCCATGGGCTCTGGTGATGGTAGGCAGGCAATCCCTTCGTAAGGGAGAGGTCGCCGGTTCGATTCCGGCCATGGGCTTGTGTAACGGCATAAGGATCATCGCATTCTTAAGCGCGTGGGGCCTACGTTCGACTCTCCGAGGTGGCTTAGATAAGAAAAGTCTATTCTTCATACTTAATATAATACTTTATATCAGCGTTATTTCTTTTATTAGTTATAAACTCATCGACTGTTAAATTTTTTATTAATATATGACTTGCTCGAATAATATCATTCTCATCATCTTTATCAGTAAGTTGTACAATATGCCAGCCAAATGAAGTTTGGAAAGGGTCACTTACTTCCCCGATTGATAAAGAAAAGGCTACGTCTTCAAATTCTTGTACCATCTGCCCTCTTGAAAACCATTCAAGGTCTCCTCCATTAGCTGCAGTTAAATCTTGACTATATGCTCGTGCCAATTCTTCAAAAGATTCCCCTGAATTAGAACGGTTTTTCAAACTCACTATTTCTTTTTCTTTTTCTTTATTTAAGTCTGGATTAGTAGCAAGTATCAATGCTAATTTTTCTTCTTCAAGAAGTGGTATAAATGCTTTTTCAATAAAATCATCAATAGACCAATTATAAAGACTGTTTATAATTTGTTCTAATTCGTCACTATCGGCATAACCGCTATGTAAAATTTCAAACTGTGTATTTATTTCATCTTCTGATACGCTTTGATTAAATTCTTCAAGTGCCTGGTGAATTAATAATACAGCAATGTAACGATTTATAACATTTGTACGAATTTCCTCGTTAGTAGGAACATTAGCACCAAGATTTGCCGCTTCATTTTCAAAAAACATAGTGAGCGAGGCCATATCGTTTTTATAATCAGCAAGAAGTAGCGCATCATCATTAACTTTAAGTGCAGGTAAATTAAGTGTGAGTGAAACTTTTGTAATAAATTTACCATCAGTATCAGACGAATACGTTTTATAAGTAAAGATCCCAAGGAGTATAATTATAAAAACAGTAATGGCAATAAAAACTATTATTAATTTTTTTATTTTAAATATTGATGCGAAACGTTCACCAAGAGTAGGTTTTCTTAAAAGATGTCCAGAGTCAAATACACGAGATGAGGAAGGTCTCTCATCTGAAGTATCTACGCGTGGCGCATCGAAAACAACAGGGCGTTTTGGTTGCGGAGCGTGTGGCCTATTTGCAGTCTCTGTTGTTTTTGTATCAGTTTTTTTTCTTGTTTTTTTAGAAATTTTTTGCAATTTCTTCTTTACTACCTTCTTTTTTGAACTAGATACTTTTTTTGAAAAAAATTTTGGATCAACTACCTTTTTCAATTCATCAATATCGCTTTTTGTAAGTTTTTTTGTTTTAGCCTTCGATTTTTTGGGAGCTGTGGATTTTGCGTTCGTTAATTTCTTTCCAATATTTTTTAATGTTGCTGTTAATTGCTGCTCCTCTAATTGCTTTATTGCTTTTTTCTGATCTTGAGTATCTCCAATATGTTCCAAAACAGCCTTACGCAGTGCGTTCAAGATTTCAACGTCTTTAATATTGCTTTCTCTCTTACTTTTTGGACTTGTATTCATTTAAGTTTACTAAAAGTTAAAAAAATAATTCCCCCATTTTTGTATATTACTTTGTTCGATACGCTTTGCTACACCTGCCCTAGTTTCATTTTCTGTAAATACAACTGTTGTCTCTCCTACTTTAGTCCATCCTAATTTAGTACGCGCAATATTTTCTGTTGCTGCATCTGAACCAAGTAGTGTGATGACATCTTCTAGAGCTTTCTTTTCTTCTTCATGCGAAACTATAGATTCATTAATTATACCCTCCTCTTGCTTATAGCTAATAAATGAAAATACATTTACCATAACGCTATACCCAATATAAGTAAAAAACAGAACCAAACCTAAAAAAAGAAATTTACTATGAAAAATATTTTTAAAATTTGTCCTTTTATTCTGCATCGTTCGTACTATAATACCATATAATAACTTTTGTCGCTACCACATCATATCACTAATAATCCAAAAACTTCATGAAATATAAAAATACAAAAACTTAGTTTTAGGTTTGGTATTGCAAAAGTAGTATTTTTATTTTATACTTGCTCAGTTCTTGATGATAATTACAATAAGCGCCGTTAGTTTAAGCCTGTCCCAGCTCATTAACAATATATTAACTACTTTGCTGTGCGCCGTTAGCTCAGCCTGGTAGAGCAGTTGCCTTTTAAGCAAACGGTCGGGGGTTCAAATCCCTCACGGCGCAATGCAAAGTAGTTAATGTTAATAAGCTAGATAAATGACGCAGTTGCTTTTTAAGCAAACGGTCGGGGGTTCAAACCTGAACCCGCACCATATCTAATAAGATAAACAAACAAATGCACTATTAAAGTGTGTTTTTTAGTTTAAAATGCTATAATATTATTAAATAATTTAAAAAAATTGTGAAATATAAATCAACGAAAGGTTTTACTTTATTAGAATTACTAACAGTAATTTCTATTATTGCTCTTATTGCAAATAGTGCGGTTGCTACTGTATCTATATGTGCGAAAGAAAGCACGTGACACTGTAAGGCTAGCGACTTTAAAACAAGTATCTACAGCTCTTGAATTATATTATACAGATAACGGAAAATATCCAGTACCCCCAGTATGCGGAGGTGTGGGTGTACCGACAGTCTACTATTCAGGGGCATATGCTGACTCAGTACCACAATGTGAATGGGAGGTTCTTGGGTCTGTAATAAATATTGAAAATTTAGATGACGATCCATTAAAAAATTCGGTTTCAGTATCTGGTGATAGTTATTATCCTTTAGATTTTGAAGATGATTACGGGTACATTTATGCTACTGTTGATGGAAGCAATTACGACCTTATAACATGTTTGGAGAGGCTCGAAAACTCTCAAACATGTGAAAAAAATAATTTTTCATACTATACTAACGGGTTAACAGGCTGGGGTCATGGTCCTACTGGTGCTCTTATTTGTCCGAATTGCCCAAATCCCCCTGGCACTGGAGCCAAATGTGGTATTTATTCATATCAGCATTAAATATATAATATTGCGCATAAGCTGTTGAAAAGAACGTTTGATAAAAACGTTCTTTTTGTTTACACTCTCTACTATATGGCAAACATACAAGGAAAAATCCCACCACATAGCTTAGAGGCAGAAGAATCTGTACTATGTAGCATTCTTATAGATAAAGAAGCTATATTTAAAGTATTGGATATATTAAAATCTGAAGATTTCTATAAGCCCTCCCATACAATCATATACGAAACTATACTTGAATTATTAAATACAAACGAATCATATGATTTTGTTTCCTTAGGAAACAAGCTGCATAGTAAAAAATTGCTTGAAAAAGCAGGAGGTAGGTCATATCTGTCAAGTTTAAGTGCAAAACATCCGACTTCAGCACATATTAAACAACACGCAAAGATAATTCAAAAAAAATCTGTTTTAAGAAGAATCCTATCATCAGCGTCAACATTAACTGAACTTGGTCATAAAGAAGACGAAAAGATAGAATCTATTGTAGATACAGTAGAAAATATTGTATACGAAATTTCTCAAAAAGTTCATACAAGCAGTTTTGTATCTATTAATCCACTTCTCACAGAAGCATTCAATCGCCTAGACGACATACATAAAAATAAAGGAAAGCTCAGAGGACTTCCGACAAATTTTATTGACTTGGATTTCAAATTATCAGGATTGCAAAAATCTGATTTAATTGTTATTGCCGCCAGGCCTTCAGTAGGAAAAACATCACTAGCGTTAGATATTGCAAGAAAAGTCGCATTACTCGACAAGGTCCCAGTTGCAATTTTTTCTCTAGAAATGTCAAAAGATCAACTCGTTGACAGAATGATTTGCGCAGAAGCCGGTATTGATCTTTGGAAACTGCGAACCGGTAATCTTACAGACAAAGGAGAAAACGATGATTTCACAAAAATATCAAGAGCCCTCGGAGAATTGTCAGAAGCATCTATTTTTATAGATGATGACGCGATAACTAATGTATTAAGCATAAAGTCAAAGGCAAGAAGATTGCAAATGGAAAAAGGACTTGGGTTAATCATAATTGATTATCTTCAGCTTATGGAAGGCACGGGTAATGAAGACAGTCGTACACAAGAAGTAGCAAAAATAACACGTGCATTAAAAGGAATAGCTCGGGAATTGGATGTTCCTGTAGTCGCTCTCTCACAGCTATCTCGTGCTGTTGAAATGGGCGGCGGTCCAGCATTTCCAAAACTTGCCCACCTACGAGAGTCAGGCTCTATAGAACAAGACGCTGATGTTGTTATGTTTATTTATCGTAAAACCGCAGATTCTTATTTTAAAAACAAAGATTTGACACCACAGGAAGAAAAAATAGCAGAAATAAACATAGCTAAGCACAGAAATGGTCCTACGGGAACTGTAAAATTATATTGGAATAAAGAATCAGCAACATTTGAGAATTTAACAGAAGACAGATTGCCAGAATCATATGAAACAGTGGCCTCCTAATTCTCGCGCACTCATACAGTATTTCGGAAGGCTTCCAGGCATAGGGCCAAAAATGGCTGAGCGGATAGTTTTATATTTACAAAAACAATCAGAAAAAAACGCAGAGGAATTCGCACACACCCTAAGCACACTACACTCATCGGTACATACATGCCAAGTATGCTATACCCTTTCGGAAACTAAAATATGCTCCATATGTAGTGACTCAAAAAGAGACGACTCGTTATTATTAATTGTTTCAGATCCAGTGTCAGCATATAACATTGAACAGCCAGGTTCATACAATGGAAAATATTTTATACTTGGAGGATTAATTAATCCACTTGAAGGCATTACTCCAGATAGATTACGATTTAAGGAACTGATACAAACAATAAACACAAACCAATCCTTAAAAGAAATAATATTAGGATTTAATGCAAATGTTGAAGGAGAAGCAACGCAACTATATATAAAAAAACTGCTAGCAAAAGTACATAATATAAAAATTACCCGCCTTGCGCGCGGGTTACCTATGGGAAGTGAAGTGTCATATGCAGATGAAGTAACACTTCGAGAAGCATTGTCAGGAAGACAACAAGTATAATTTAACTTGAGACAGAATCTATCTTAATTTTAGAATAAACTTGGCGATGTCCCTGCTTTCTTTTATATCGTGTTTTAGGTTTATATTTTACAACTGTAATTTTTTTATCTTTTACCTCTCTATCTATCACAGAGGCTTCTACAGTATCCTTAGTATAAGGGTCTCCAAATGTTATTGAATCTGCAGTACCTAAAGCTGCAAGTACCGTCTTAAAAGTTACCTTACCGTTTTTAATATTTTTTTCAGAAATTTTATCAACAAGTAATTGCTTCCCAGATTCTACTAAATACTGGTGAGCACCTATTTTTACAACAGCTTTTTGGTTATTTTTTGACATAGAAACTATATACTATAAGACTTTAACCTAGTTGTCAAGTGATCTTTGGCTATATGCCCATCGAAAGAAAAGGGCTAATATTAGTAATACTATTAACACAAATCCTATAAAATAATACTTCAAAGTGGATTGCCATAAAAAAACAAGCATACCAAATAAAGCAGTGATACTATATAAAATATATACCGATTTTTTATGTGAAATACCTTTATGTACAAGTTGGTGATGTATATGTTCGCTGTCCCCTACCCACGGCATCTGCTTTCTTTTAAGCCGTCTAAAAATTGTCCAGCCGGCATCAAGAATGGGAATTGCAAAAATAATAAGTGTTATTACAACTTTTGCATCAGATAAAATCGCAAAAGAACCTAATACAAACCCAGTAAAGAGGCTGCCACCTTCGCCCAAATAAATTCGTGCTGGGTATCTATTAAAATATAAAAAAGAAGTAAGTGCTCCTGCAAAAATGATGGAAAGTAGCGCTAAGTCAAACTGGGAAAATAAATAAAAACTTAACATAAAAATAAAAAGTGTAGCTATTAAACTTACACCTGTAACAAGTCCATCGAGGCCATCTTGTAATTTTGTTGCATACATAATACCAACAAGCCAAACAAAACTAATAATATCTGCTGGAAAATCAAAGAAGTAAGGCACTCCTTTGAAGGTAAGCATCTCTATATGAAAGGTATTTAGATAAATGAGCTCGTCTGGTGATACAGGATTTGTAATATGACTTATTCCAACACCGCTAGCAATAACAATAACCGCTGCAACAAGTGGCCATATAATTTGAAACTGTGGACGTAATCTAAACCTGTCATCAAAGTATCCCCCTATAATAATGATTGCCCCCCCCAGCAGTATACCTATAATATTTTTGTCTTTAATAAGTCCGTCGATGTCAAATAAAAAAATACTTATGCCAGAAACTAAGACAAATGAAATAAAGATGCTAAAACCTCCTAGAAGAGGTATATTCTTATCACCTAGTTCTCCAAACCTGCTCCTTGATACAATGGAAAATGAAGAAGCAATACGTATAATGATAGGCGTAATTATAAATGAAATAACAGCCCCGCTGATAAAAAAGGCGATGTAAAGAAGTGCGATGTTCATATCTAAAGTGCCTCGGCTTTCTCTACCACAAAAATTCCTTTACCGCTCACACGGATTGTATCTCTACGCTTTGCTTGTTTGGTAAGTAATATCTGAGAAATTGGATCTTCAATTATATGTTGAACAGTCCTATGTAATTGCCTTGCACCATATTCTTCTTTATACCCCTCTTTTGCTATATAACTAATTGCATCTTCTTCAACAATAAAATTTATGCCATGAGATTCTTCCATTTTTCTTGAAATATCATTTAGAAACAATTGGGTTATTTTTTCTACATCAGGAATAGTAAGCGTTTTAAATACAATCATTTCATCAAATCTATTTAAAAATTCAGGTAAAAAATATTGTTTTAATTTCGTTTCAGAAAGTTCTTTTGTGATATTTTCTGTCTTTTCTCCTGACCGTAGTTTATCTTGTATGAACTGACTTCCGGCATTAGAAGTAGCGACAAGAAGTATATTAGTAGCATCCATTCTTACACCTCTACCATCTGTGATATGACCTTCATCCATTAATTGTAAAAATACGTTTATGACATCTTTATCGGCTTTTTCAATTTCATCTAGTAAAAGAAGGCCGAAAGGATGCTCTTCTATTGAGCGAGTGAGCGTCCCTGTTTCACCTGATCTTCCTATTAATGTATGGAGAGAATCTTTTGTTTGAAATTCATTCATATCAAGGCGAGTCATATGATACGCTTCACCAAAATATATTTCTGAAACTGCTTTTGCAAGTGCTGTTTTACCTACACCCGTTGGTCCTAAAAACAATAAATTTGCAATTGGCCTTTCGGTACGTTTTAATTCTGTGCGTGCCCTTCTTAAAGCATTTGCTACAGCACGTACC
>CAZKTI010000018.1:0-11366 GCA_964555725.1 uncultured Gammaproteobacteria bacterium
AGACCTACCAGCTCTGCGTTTTTAAAAGTTTTCAGATGGCTTTCCCAAGATACGTATATTTTATCAGAAAAACCTTTCATAAGCTTGTTAGCAAGTCCTGGACGTACATCTAATTGAATAAGTATAGTGTGTGCTCTTAGCAGCTTTCCTGCCCAAACTACTGGCGGGCTAACAAAACCTCCTGAGGTTACTATTACTTTTGCATCAATCTTCTTTAATAATCTGTACGCCTGAATGAAACCAATTACTATTTTCAAAGGAATAAAAAGATTAGATACCGATACATAGCGATGTAACTTAGTAGATGTAATTTCATGCCATGAGATACCTTCTTTTTCAACCATCTCTTTACCAGCACTTTTTTTAGGAGCAACAAAATGAAGCGATATATTTTCGTCATATGTGTGAACTTTTTTTGCAATGTTTAATACACTTGTGAGAGGACCTACGGTTCCCCCTCCTGCAAATACTATACTCATTTCCCAACTATAACAGTGCGTGAGTAAAAATCAATGGATGAACGGTCTTGGGGTTTGCCTAGATATATTGAAGATTATACCTATACCGGCGAGCAACGTAATCAGGGATGTGCCCCCTTGACTAATAAATGGGAGTGGGAGGCCGGTAATTGGAAGGAGGCCGGTTATTGCTCCAATGTTTAAAAAAGTCTGTATAGCTATCCAGGAAATAATACCCACGGCGAGTAATTTTCCAAACAAATCAGATGAATTTGAAGCTATTTTTAATCCTCTAAAAATAAGTACAAAAAACAAAATAACAATAAATATACTTCCGAAAAATCCCATCTCTTCTCCTACTACAGCAAATATGGAATCTCCCGCAACTTCTGGGAGGTATTGTAGCTTCTGAACAGATTTTCCATACCCCTTTCCAAACCATCCACCTGAACCTATGGCAATAAGCGCCTGATGTAAATGATATCCGGAGCCTGCTAGATCTCCTGTGGGGTTTAAAAATGACGTTAACCTCTCAAATTTATAAGGTTCAAAAATTATCAAAAGTGGGATTGAAAGAAACGAAGCTGCAACAATATATGCAATATGCAGTGCGTTTGCACCTGAAATAAAAAATATAAAAAAAGCAATCGAAAAAACAACTACCATTGAGCCAAAGTCTGGCTGAATAAAAATTAGAAAAAGAATTGGTACAGTGGTATATAGGAAAGGCTTTACGCCCCCTGCTATCGTCTTTACACTTTTTAGTGCTACCTCAGAAAACCTAGTTGATAAAAATATAATTAAAAAAAGTTTAACAAGTTCTACTGGCTGAAAGCTGAAGCTTCCAATATCAATCCAACTTCTTACATTATTTCTAACAGCACCCACTCCTGGGATGAATAAAGCTATAAGCAATGCATATGATATAAGAAGAAGTGGAAACGCAAATGGTCTGAGTTTTTGATAATCAAATATCATGAAAAAAAACATAACAGCAATTCCAAGAACTGCCCATATGCTCTGTTGCTTTAAAAAATGAAAGCTATCGTTAAATATAGAAAATGCTAGTGCTGATGATGCTGAAGATAAAATTACTAATCCAAGTATAAGTAAAGTTACCGCAATACTTAAAAATACCCAATCCCCTCTTTCGGTCAATCTTTTTACATGTGACATAACAGAGATGTAGTTAGACTACGTATGTTGTATCTAGAAGGTATATAATTATTCCGAATACAGAAAAAACTCCTGAAATTACCCAAATTCTCATAACAATCTTTGGCTCTGGCCATCCTAGGGCTTCTAAATGATGGTGATACGGTGCAGATAAAAATACCTTTTTACCGTTACGCAACTTTTTTGAAAGAATTTGTATAATCGTTGTTAATCCTTCCCAAAAAAATACAAAGCCAATTATTGGTATAAGAAATGCCACATGTAAAAAAACAGATAATATAGCAATTGTTACTCCAAGAGATATTGCTCCAGTATCTCCCATAAAAAATCTTGCAGGATAAATATTAAACCAAAGAAAAGCAAGAAGCGCTCCAATAATTACTCCTGTAAACGCAGTAAGGTCTGCTCTTCCTTGTGCGAATGCTATTACGCCAAGAGTTCCTAACATAACTAGTGATGTTCCTGCCGCAAGACCATCTAACCCATCTGTTTGATTGACAGAAAATGCTGTAGCAACAACTACAAAAATAAAAAACGGAATAAACCAAAATCCCAATTCTAAATTACCCCAAAAGGGAACATGTACAATGTTCCAACCAAGCTTTGAATAAAACCACCATGCGCCTACTATCGCAATACCGCTGTAGATTATAAATTTATATCTAAATCTTATTCCCCCTCCGTTTGGGCCTCGTTTCCATACATTAAATAAATCGTCAATAAGACCAACGAGCGCTGAAGCTATAAAGACTCCAAGGGGCAAAAGCGTTTGACTTCTTGTAAGAAAATTTAATGACGAAACTGCCGAGTTTGGAAAAATGTATGAAATTACTAAAAAAATTAATGCGATTATAAGTGTAGTCAACCAAATGATTACTCCTCCCATTGTAGGCGTTCCCGACTTTGCCTGATGCATTTTTGAAAATATTGGTGTTTCTCCAGTATCTCTAATTGTTTTTCCAAGTTTGTGTTTAAACAAAAAATGAGTAAACGCTGGCGTTATTGCCATCGCAGTCATAAATGACACCGTTGTTAAAACTAAAATTTTTACTAGAAGTAGTGATTCGCTCATATATTATCGTTAACTATTAGCACACTTCCTACCATAAGGACTGTACTCACAACGAGCGCTCCTACAATAAGAAAGTATGAAAAAAGACGTGACCTTGTATAGCATATACGTGATATTATCGCATTAAATGTACTTAGTACAATACTTATAATAGGAAGTGTAAAAATATAATACCATTCTCCAAGTAAATCAACACCAAAATAAATATTTCTGTGAAGAAAAATTATTTCTGGTAATCCCTTTAATGAACTCACTATATAAGTTATGTGCAAGATAGTTATTCCAACTATGGCCCATAGTAAGATATATAATATTCTGTCAAACAACAATATTGGAATGTGTATAAATCTTGTAAATGATAATATCTTCGAATACGCTTTCTTGAGCATGAAATATATTTTATAAAAAAGTAAATTTTGTGGTATAATATATTCAATCTAACACAACTATGCCTTTGCCACAACAATTAATAGATAAAATGATTACAGATCTTAAGTTAGTTCCAAAAGAAAAGCTTTTAGAATTAAAAAAAGAAGCAAAGAAAGAAAAAATCAAGCTTGAATCTCTTCTCATTAAAAAAAATATACTTACAGAAGAGTTATTGTATGAAAATTTAGCTAATCATTTAAAGCTAAAATTCATAGATTTAAAGAATATCACTATAAGGAGGGATATACTTTTTTTAATACCAGAACCCATTGCTAATACTCACCGAATTATTGCGTTTGATAAATCAAACAAGCTTCTTAAAATTGCAACCAATGATCCTGATGACATACAGATATTTGAATTTATAGAAAAGCGTATTGGTATTCCAATAGAAAAATATATTACCGCCCCTGGTTCACTCAGTGAGGCTCTTAAACAATACCGAAAAACTCTCCAAGCAGAATTTCAGGACATAACCGATAAACCTGGTGCTGAGGAAGAACTCTCAAAACTTGCAGCAGATATACCAATTGTTCGGATAGTAGATACACTACTTGAATATGCATTCTACGAGAACGCTTCGGACATTCATATTGAACCTTTAGAAAAAGATATAACTGTCCGCTATCGTATTGATGGAATACTTAGACAGGTTATGACCCTTCCTAAAGCGGCACTTAATGGTATTGTCGCGCGTATTAAGATACTTTCACAACTTAAAGTAGATGAGCATCGATTACCACAGGACGGTAGGTTTAAAGTACAAACCGATAAATTCAAGATTGCCCTCAGGGTTTCTACAATTCCAACATTTGATGGAGAAAAAATAGTTTTACGTGTTTTGAATGAAACTCAAACACTGCTCACTCTTGACCAACTTGGGTTACAAAATGTACCTCTAAAATTATTAAAAATAAATATTGCTAAACCCCACGGCATGATTCTTGTTACTGGTCCTACTGGGTCAGGTAAAACAACTACTCTCTATACTATTCTTGCAGCGCTTAATAAAGCAGAAGTAAATATTTCAACTGTGGAAGACCCTGTTGAATATAGATTACAACACATTAACCAAAGTCAGGTTAACCCTAAAATTGGATATACATTCGCCACTGGACTTCGTGCACTCCTTAGACAAGATCCTGACATAATTATGGTTGGTGAGATTCGTGATAAGGAAACTGCAGAAATAGCGATTAACGCTGCTATGACTGGCCATTTAGTCCTTTCTACTGTTCATACAAACGATGCTCTTACTACCATTCCGCGTCTTCTTGACATGAACGTTCCCACTTTTCTTGTATCTTCAACAGTCAATCTTATTGTTGCCCAAAGGCTTCTTAGAAAAATATGTGTTGACTGTATTGAAAGCTATACGATTGATAAAAAGACTTTAGATGAAATTAAACAGTACTTTGATATAGCGCAGATCACTAAAATGCTTGCTCGAGAAAAAATAATTATAGAAAAAGAAAAATTAGAATCTTTACTATTTTATAGGGGTAAGGGCTGCAAAAAATGTGGTGACACTGGATATAAAGGAAGGATTGGGATTTATGAAATTCTTGAGATTAATGCTGAGTTACGAGAACTAATTAATAAACGCTCTACGATGAAAGAATTATTAAAAGCAGCAGATGCCATAGGCATGCTAAAACTCATGGAAGATGGTTTCATTAAGGCAAAAAATGGAATAACTACTATTGAAGAAATAATTCGTGTGAGCCAAGAATGATGATTGCATCTAATCAAGTTAGAGAAGACATCTCGACAAAAATTGCTATTAACCTTGGCGTTATTCGCGCACGTTGGATTCTGGTACTTGGCTTAGGTTTTGTTGGTGTTCTTCTTAAAGTAGGTGGGCAAGGCCAATCTACTTTAGTTCCTACTTATGAACAAATTTTTCTTCTACTTTCTGTTGCGAGTGCCTATAACCTTTTCTATTATCTTTATATAAAAAAGAGGAAACGTCACACAGAACGTGCTCTTACAACTTTGGGATTTCTTCAAGTAACTGTGGACATTGTTGTATTTACAACAGTTATATATTTAGCTGGTGGTGTTGATTCTAGTGCGTACCTTTATTATGTTTACCCTATCATTGCTTCTTCACAACTTTTTCGTACTCGTGGAATTCTTTATTCAATTGCTCTTACTACCACATTATTTACAACAGTAATAGGGTTAGAATTTTTTGAGATACTCCCCCACACTAGTGCATATATTCCTGAGTTTGCTCCAAATCATTTTCAAAACCCACCTTTTACTTTTGCCATAGTTATAAATGTTATTTTTTCATTAGCACTTGCGGGTGCATTTGCCAGTGTAACATCACAAATTAAACAAGAACATGCAAATATTGTTCAAGTTGAACGTGATAGAATTAACTCGATACTTGAAAGTCTTGATGATGGAATTATCCTTATTGATACGAATAACCGCCTTATACTTCTCAACAAATCTTCAGAATATATGTTACGAATTCCAAGAAAAAACATACTCAATCTAACTATTAATAAAAGTAATATAGCGACTTTGAAAAACAATGAAAACATTATGAAATTGTTTTTTCCTACTGATGAATACAAAAGTCCGACACTTAATAATAGATATACAATTGAATTTGAAAAACCAGTCAATATGACCCTTGATGTAATTACCATACCCGTTATGGATGAGCGTAGTGATATTATTGGATACCTAAAAACAATGCATGATATTACACGTGAAAAAGAAATTGATCGTATGAAATCCGAATTTATTTCAATCGCTGCACACCAATTACGTACACCGCTGTCAGCTATTAAATGGTCCCTTAAGATGGTTCTTGATGGAGACGTTGGGAATGTGCCAAAAGAAATGGATGCACTAGTAACAAAAACTTACAAAACTAATGAACGCATGATACGTTTGGTAAATGACCTTCTTAATGTTTCAAGAATTGAAGAGGGTCGCTTTAAATATATTTATGAAGAGACCGATCTTATTGCATTTCTAGATTCTGTTGTTTCTGAAATTAAGCAAGTGGCAAAAGAAACAAAAACAAAAATCACCTGGAGAAGGCCAAAAGAATTACCCCATGTTCTTGCTGATAAAGACAGGTTACGTTTAGCGGTGTCTAATCTTTTAGATAATGCTTTGAAGTATTCATTACATAATGGTCACATAACAATATCTGCAGAACCTACTCATAATGATAGTGTTAAAATCACTATTTCCGATAACGGAATGGGTGTCCCTAAATCAGAGCAACATAGACTATTTTCTAAATTTTACAGAGGTAGCAATGTTTTAAAACAACAAACAGAAGGTTCTGGTTTAGGTTTGTTTATTGTAAAAAATATAATTAACAAACATCGTGGAAGTATAAAATATGCTAGTATAGAAGGTAAAGGCACAACATTCTATATCAATTTACCAACTAAGCCAGACAAAAAGAAAACTCTAAAAGAAAAAACACTCAGACCATTTGAGAAATTTCTATTTGACTTTTAACAATATGAAAAAAAATAAAAAAATACTTATAATAGAAGATGAGGAGGTGCTCTTAGAAGTTTTAGAAAAAAAACTTAAACGAGAAGGTTTTACTGTGGATACTGCAAGGGACGGAAAGATTGGACTTACTAAAATCAAGCAATTTAAGCCAGGCCTCATACTTCTAGATATTATTATGCCTCGTATGGATGGGTATGATGTGCTAGAACATTTGCATAAAAGTAAAAGCAATTCTCACATCCCTGTAATAATTATCTCTAATTCAGGGCAACCTGTTGAAATAGACAGGGCTCTCAAGTTGGGAGCAGTTGATTATCTTATAAAAGCTCAATTTTCACCAAATGAGGTGCTTGCAAAAGTAATCGAGGCATTAGATGTACCCTCTTCCCCATCAACAAGAATTTCCAAGGCAAAGAAAAACTCTGTCTCATCCGAAAAATCTATATACAAACAACAGTCGCACCAACCTAAAACTCATGATAAAATAATACTAGTTGCTGAAGATGACCAGTTTTTACGTGAACTAATATGCAGAAAACTTGCGCAAGAAGGTTTTTATGTTATCCCCACAAAAGATGGTCAAGAAGCAATTGATAGTATACATGAGCGGAAACCATCTGTAATACTCCTTGATATCATAATGCCTTTTAAAAACGGTTTTGATGTGTTGCAGGATATCCGTAATAGTACTGATAAAAAAATAAAAAACATTCCAGTAATTTTACTAACTAACCTTGATCAAGACCCTGATTTTGAAAAGGGGAAAAAACTTGGAGCTACAGATTATCTTGTTAAAGCTTCGCTTACCACTGACCAAATAGTTTCCAAAATAAAAGAGCACTTACATGGGAGATAATTTAAAAGAAAAAGAAAAAAAAGATTCCAAAAAAAGCCTCCCTTACTGGAGAAAGTTTTTTTCGGTACCATATTCTGAAGTTATGTTTTTTGTACAACACTTAAACGTTATGCTTCGTGCTGGGATTTCTTTGGGGGAAGCTGTTAATACGTTAAGTGAACAAGCAGAAAATAAAACTATGAAAATAGCGCTTTCTGATGTTGCTAAAAGAACGAATGAGGGAAAGTCGTTTGCTGAAAGTTTAAAACGTTATCCTAGTATATTTGAAGAATTATTTGTCAATATGATTTCTGCAGGCGAGCTTAGTGGTAAATATGAAGAAGTACTTCAAGAAATTTATAAACATATGAAAAAATCTCATGAAATAAAGGGTAAGGTTAAAGGCGCTATGATATACCCTGTGGTAATACTTTTTGCAATGATAATTATTGGAATAATAATGATGGTTTTTGTAATTCCAAAACTAATAAGTATCTTTGATGAAGTTGGGGCAGAACTTCCGCTTCCTACAAGAATTCTCATTGCGATATCTGATAATTTCCTTGCGTATGGACCCTTTGTTGGAGCTGGGGTAGTTGTCCTTGGTATTATAACCGCTTTCATGTTTAAAAAAGAAAAACCTAGGAGAGCGCTTCATGCTTTCCTACTTAAACTTCCAATTTTTGGACTTATCATCAAAAAGTAAACATTGCAAGATTTTCACGAACCCTTAGCTCACTCTTAAAAACAGACATACCCATTATACAATCTTTAAAAATCACGTCTAATGTATTAGGGAACAGGCTCTATAGGGAGATTCTTACTGAATCAGCTTCAGAAGTAAAAAAGGGTAAAACTATCAATACAGTACTTGCAAAGAAGCCCAAACTATTTTTCCCAGTTGTCATTCAAATGATTTTAGTTGGTGAAAAAACGGGTTCACTTGACACCATTCTAGAAGAACTTGCTGATTTTTATGAAGAAGAAATTAATCAAACTATGGATAATCTCCCTTCTGTTATTGAGCCAGTTTTAATTATATTCTTAGGTGTTGCAGTTGGAGCAATGGCGGTTGCTCTTATTATGCCATTATACTCAATAACAGAAGCGGTTTAATGCTATTCCACAATCATAAATACACTCTTGGGTGTGATATCAGCGATGATTCAATTAAAATGGTGCAATTGCGTGCTGCCCGTAAAAGAAATAAGCTTATTTCTTATAACCGTGCGCGCTTATCTGAGGGTATTATTCAGGATGGTGAAATTAAAAAAGTTGATGAATTTATAAAAGTTTTAAAAAAATTAATAAAAAATATTTACGAGAAAAAATTACTAACAAAAAACATTAATGTAAACATTCCTGACGCAAAATCTTTTATCAAACTTTTGCAAATTAAAAATACAGATGATGAAGATTTGCCACACCAAATAAAAAAAGAGTTAGGAAAACATCTTCCAATGGACTTAAATGAAATGTATTTCGACTATGCTATTATAAAACGTGATAATAATAAATTAGTATGCCTAGTAGCCGCTGCCCCAAAAGAAACTTCTGACAGTTATTACAATGCTTTTAAAAAGTGTGGCCTTGATGTTCTTTCACTTGAAATAGAATCATTAGCACTAACCCGTGCTCTTGCTGGTGGTGATCTTTCGAAACCATTGTTACTTCTTGATTTTGGTCACTCTCGCAGCACTCTTACAGTAATAGATAAAAATTCTATACAACTCTCTTTAAGTATTCCCTTAACTGGTGATCACATAAACCAAACGATTGCCGAAAAATTGAAAATAAAAGTAGAACAAGCGGAAAAAGCCAAAATCACATGCGGCCTTGTTAAAGACAAGTGTAAAGGTGCGCTTCCTATAGTGTTAAATTCTGCTATGGATGAGCTAGCATTTAAAATTGAGGATGCAATAACATTTTATCAATCTGAAAATAAAAACGCGAGTCACTTTTCACAAATAATTATTACAGGCGGAGGCGCAAATTTTCTAAATATAGAAAATGTACTCAAGGAAAAAACAAAAAGAGAAATTATACAAGGCACATCTACACTCAAGATTAATATTGAACCTGTCCAAAAAGAACTTTCCACACATAATGATACCCTACATTTTCTTACTCTTGCTTGTGGACTTGCCCTTAAAGATGAAAAAGATAATCTATGATATCTCTTAATTTAATACCAGAAAAAGCAAAACAAGAACTTCTTCAGAAACATCATTATGAATTACTTTCAACTACCTCATTACTATTGTTTATTATAATTACCCTACTTACCATACCTTTACTTGTTGGAAATATAATTCTAGAAAACAAATTTATATCAACCGTCGATCAGATTACACAGGTAACACTTCAACCTCATACAGATAATTTCGATATAACAGAAATTAATACTAAAATGAAAAAAATTCTTGATTTTCAAAAAGATTACATACCGTGGTCCAGACTACTTGTTTCCCTTTCAAGCCATGCACCTGAAGGTGTAGTGTTTAAGAGCCTTCAAGCTTCCCACCAAGAAAAATCAATGCTCACTATAACTGGAAGGGCTGCTAAGCGTGATAATTTTATTTTGCTAAAAAATAACCTAGATAGTGATGAATTGTTCACGAGCGTAAGTTCGCCTATTGGAAATTTACTAGAACAAGAAAATATTGATTTTACCCTACATTTAAATCTTAACCTTGAGATGTTATGATAGCCTATAAGAAAAAATCATTAATAAAAACTTTTTTTTCAATAGTCCTTATAGTTTCTACAATGTTTTATATTACAATTCCAGCATTTAAAAATGTTAAAGAAAAAAATTCACAAATCTCTGATCAACTTTTTACTGCAGACCAATTACTTCAAAAGGGGCAAACGGTTAATAAACTTGGTGAAGATATTGAACGAATAAAACCTTTTTTAGATAAGTTAGATTCTGTTTTTATCAAGCCTGACGAAGAACTAGATTTTATTATATCACTTGAGGAACTAGGTGAATTAAAAGGTGTAGAATCTCATCTAAGTATAAATGACATACCTGATGAAAATGGTATTATAGACGTACCTATTGCACTTTCAGCAAATGGTGCATTTGAAAATACCTTAAATTATCTTATTGCTCTCCAGCAGTTAAACTTTTATATTAATATTAAATCAATCTCTATTAGTTCTCCTGCTAGTAATTCACTTGAGACGTCTCTTAGAGGATTTACATACTGGAACAACTAATTATGAAAATTGGCACAAAACATCTTTCTCCTGTGGTTATAACAAAATTTAAACGTTTATTTAAAAGGCTGTTTTCTGTTTCAACTGTGATTCAGTACATTCTTATTATATTTTTTATTTCTGGTATAAGTTTTGTTTCTTTTTTTCTATACAACAATGTTTACCTTAGTTTAGAAGCTGCAGATAAGCTTAATAAAATAAAGCAAAATATTTCTGATACATCTTTAAATATTGAACTTTTTGATGAGGTATCTTCTAATTTAAATGAGAAACTTAGTACTGATGAAACAAATGTACATAATCTTAATAACCCCTTTGAAGTGCTTGAAGAAGAAGTTGAGCCTATACCTAAAAATCTATCTGAATAAAGCTTCTCAATAATTTATTCATAGGGATATTATTTTATTAATATCTGGTATTTCTTCTCTTACTGCTTCCTCTATTCCATACTTAAGTGTAATTTCTAGCATGGCACAATTTGCACATGCACCAAGAAACTTAATTAAGATATTTTTGTTTTTTTCATCCACTTCTACTAATTCAATATCACCGCCATCAGCCTGAATAAATGGACGTATTTTTTCAAGTGCTTTTTTTACTTTTTCTTCAAAAGTATCTTTTTTTATCTTGTCTTCCATAGTCATAGTACTAAATGATAACATCTATTAATTAATTA
>CAZKTI010000019.1:0-11293 GCA_964555725.1 uncultured Gammaproteobacteria bacterium
TTCAGAAGGAGCTGGTGCTTATGATTGTACATCAGCACCCGGAAATGATTGTAACCCTACATATGATAACCCAGAACCGACTTCTTATGAAATAGACTTTTACTTAGAAGGTGATGTCGGAGGAGGTCTTAAAAAAGGGGAAAACTGTGCCACTCAAAACGGTTTTATAGCTCCTTCAGCCGCTTGTCCTACATCATAATTAGTATACTGATTAAACAATAACTTCTTTAAAAAAGAAGTTATTGTTTTTTTATAGAAATATTTTTTAATAACAACAATATTTGATTTCTAAGCGAACGAGCTTGAATTATTATTGGTACTTTTGTTCTATGTTTTATAAATTCTTTTATTGACGGTTTGTTTGAAAGAGTGTGAGTTCCTCGTATGTGATATCCGATTGCAGAAGGAGCAAAGAGAGAAATATAATTTTTTTTATTAAAACGCCATGATAAATCTATATCTTCTTTATAAGAAAAGAATCGTTCGTCAAAATAACCATGTGCATCTTTTATATTTTCTAACGCATCTCGTCTATATATGGCTGCTGCAGCAGAAACGCCAAAAATATTTTTTTTAGTGTCATATTGTCCAGAATCAATTTCTCCCATACCTCTGTCATAAAAACGGTACCAGCTTGTTTTTTCTATACCCGTTGTATCTATTATATTTGTTTCTTTGTTATTTTTTTTGTCGTACCATAAGAGTTTTCCTGTTACAGCTGCCGCTTTATTATTTTTTTCTAAAATGTTTATACATTCTTCGATGTAATTATTTTCAAGAAACACATCTGAGTTTAGACAAAGACAGTAGTCATTTTTAGATGCTTTAATAATATCATTATGACCTTTGCAAAAGCCAACATTTTTATTATACGTATGAATGTTTTTAAGATTGTATTTTTTTATCAAATCTTGAAGATTTTCTTCCGGAGAGTTGTTATATAGATATACTTCAAATGAGTATTTTGTATTTTGTGAAAAAACACTTGATAAACATCTATCAAGTAGATTTTTTGTATGATAGTTTAATATGCCTATAGTAATATGTGGTGTTGGCTTTGTTGTCATGTAATAACCTGGTACAATTAAAGTATATGGAAATAATGTTTTTTTCGTTTATTTTTTTATTTGGGCTTATTGTCGGTAGTTTTTTAAATGTTGTTATTTTACGGCTACATGCTGGAATGACGTTTGATGGACGTTCAAAATGCCCTAAATGTAAAAACCAGCTTTTATGGTATGACAATATACCTATTGTAAGCTTTCTTATTTTAAAGGGCAAATGTAGGAAATGTTTTAAACGTATTTCAATACAATACCCACTCGTAGAACTAGTAACGGGAATTTTTTTCAGTCTCGTATTATTTTCAATTATTGATGAAGGGGGAGTTTTTGCGTTTTCTCAAGCGAGTATAACAGAGATTATTAAAATTATTGCGTATTTGTATTTTGTATCTATATTAATCGTAATTTTCGTTTATGATCTTAGGTGGTATATGATACTTGATGTCGTAACACTTCCTGCAATCATTATTGCATTTTTTGTGCAGTGGTATTTAGGGGAAAGTGTATTATCTTTACTTCTTGCAGGGCTAATTGGTGGAGGGTTCTTTTTGTTACAGTTTCTTGTATCGAAAGGTAGATGGATTGGTGGTGGAGATATTCGTTTAGGTGTTCTCATGGGTTTTATGCTTTCGTATCCGCTTGTAATTGTTGCATTAATGATTTCTTATTTTATGGGTGGTATTTTAGGAATGATTCTTATGGCAATGCGAAAAAAGAGTTTTGGTGATAAATTACCGTTCGGTACTTTTTTGGCACTAGCAACTGTCGTTACATTGTTGTATGGGGATTCTATACTTTATTGGTATTTGCATAGTTTTTTACGATAAATATGTAAGTGAAAGATTTTATTGGCATAGTTATTTTTAAAATGGTATGAAAAAATTTGAAGCAAAAGAAAGAATTGAAAAACTTAAAAAAGAGATACATCACCATCGCTATTTGTATCATGTTTTAGATGCGCCTGTACTTTCAGATGAAGCGGTTGATGCTCTTAAAAAAGAGCTTTCAGATTTGGAAAAGACATATCCTGAGTATTTAGCATCTGATTCACCTTCTCAAAGGGTTGGGGGCTTTGCTAGGGAAGAATTTACTAAGGTAGCGCATGTGGTACCGCAATGGTCATTAAATGACGCTTTTGAGGAAAACGAAGTTTATGAATTTCATGAACGCACTATTCGTTTTTTAAAAAAACATGGTATTAAAGCACCTAAGCCAACATATACTGTGGAATTAAAAATAGATGGACTTCATGTGGTTCTTACCTACAAAAATGGTGTATTTGTTACTGGCGCTACGAGAGGTGACGGAAAAATAGGTGAAGATGTTACCAATAATTTAAAAACTATTGAGAGTATCCCTTTACGACTTGAAAAAAACATAGATGTTATAGTTGGTGGGGAAGTGTGGCTTTCAAAAAAACAATTTGAAAAAATTAATAAAGGTCGATTAAAAGCTGGAGAGCCAGAATATGCGAATCCCAGAAATACAGCCGCAGGCACTATTCGTCAGCTTGATCCTAAAATTGTGAGAGCAAGAAAGTTAGATTGTTTTATGTATGACTTGGCTTCCTCCAAAAATATTCCTGAAACTCAAGAAAAAGAGTTAAAAATATTACTTAGTCTTGGTTTTAAAGTAAATAAACTATACAAACATTTTTCATCAGTTGATGGTGTAATACGTTTTTGGAAACAGTGGGAGAAAAAAAAGGACACCCTACCATATATGATTGATGGAGTTGTTATTAAAGTAAATGAAAGGGATTATCAGGAAATATTAGGGTATACTGGTAAGTCTCCAAGATATTCACTTGCAATAAAGTTTTTAGCAGAACAAACGACTACGATAGTAGAAGATATTATTGTACAAATTGGAAGAACTGGTGCGCTTACACCAGTTGCAGCTTTAAAGCCTGTAAAAATTGCAGGGTCTACTGTTAAACGCGCAACACTTCATAATGAAGATGAGATTTTACGCTTAGGTTTAAAGATAGGAGATACCGTAGTTATACAAAAAGCAGGAGATATCATTCCAGAAGTAGTTGAGGTAATAAAAAATTTGCGTCCAAAAAATGCTCGTCTTTTCAATATGCCAAAGAAATGCCCAATATGTAAAAGTGACACGAAGAAAAAGGTGGGGGAGGTTGCACTTTATTGCTCAAATAGAAAATGCTTTGCACAAGAATTAGCCCAAATAATACACTTTGTTTCTAAGGGCGCATTTAATATTGAAGGTTTGGGTGATAAGGTTGTTTTGCAACTTATGGAAGCAGGGCTTGTTTCTAGCGAGGGGGATATTTTTTCTTTAAAGGTTGAAGATTTGAGTCCGCTTGAGAGGTTAGGTCAAAAAAGCGCTGAAAATATCGTAGGAGCAATACAGCAATCAAAAAAAATTGACGAGTCAAAATTTATTTTTAGTTTAGGCATCCGTTTTGTTGGATCGGAGACCGCTTACCTATTAGCTCAAGCATATCCTGTTAGTGGCCCGAAAGAGTTTCTAAAAATTTTAGAAATAAATGGTGTGTCCGATATTGAGAATATTGATGGTGTTGGTATTAAAACTGCTGAGAGCATTCATGCTTGGGTTAAAAATTCATCTCACAAGTCACTGTTAGAGCAACTTCATTTTTATGGAATATCGTTTACACACACTAAGGCAAAGCATAATACAAAAATATCAGGAAAAACATTTGTTCTCACAGGGACTTTGCAAAATTATTCTCGAGAGTATGTGAAACAGTTACTTAAAAGTAGAGGGGCTGTAGTTTCCTCTACGGTAAGTACAAAAACAGATTTTGTTGTTGCAGGTGAATCGCCTGGCTCAAAATATAAAAAAGCAAAAACATTAGGTGTGACCATATTATCTGAAAATGCCTTTAAAAGCTTGATTAAGGAGTAGTATTATAGTATAGTGTATTTTGTATTATGTTTATAAGTATTTCAGGTGTCGGCTATATAATAGTCGCAATTATTGCGGCATTTTTTTCTATTCGATTAATGCAATCATATAAAAGGGAGAATAGCCCGCTAAGTTATTTTTATTCCAGAACGTTTCTTTATTTATCTTTAATGTCTGTATCGTATTCGTTCCCAACCTTTTTTTGGCATGACGATTCGCTAAAATTGGGACTTGGAGAATTTTTGGGAAATATTTTTTTGGTTATTGCTTTTTCATATCTTATGATGATTCCGATTTTTATAAAAAGAGGCATTAGTGCAGCTAGGCATGGGTTTGATGCAACACTTGTACTTGGAGTAATTTTACTCTTTTTTACAGTTCATTATTTCCCAACTCTTTATTTTGATGAGAACGACATTCTTACAAAAGTGTATGATCCGATATTAAAGGTTGGATACTACTTATTTATTGCTGGAATTTCTTTAATTATTTCATTTACATTTTTTAGAGAAGCTTTTCGTCTTACTGGGCATTCTCGTGTCCGCACTTTATTACAGGGGTTTGCTTTTTTCTTTGGTGGTGTCGGTGGAGGGTTTATTAAAGTTTTTGAAGACAACAGATATCTTGCAGCAAGTTTTATAAGCCTACTCATTGGTTTTTTATTTATTTTTGCAGCCGCCCTTTATAAAAAACACAAAGGGTTAACCGATGATGAAGTAATTTCTCATAGTGACACTATTTAATAAATATGGGCATCACTAATGATGAGCTTAAATATATAGCAAGACTTGCTAAACTCGATGTAGGTAAATCTGAGTTAAAGAATTTTAAATCACAATTTGAAAAAGTTTTAAATTTTGTTAGTCAATTAAAGGAAGTCGATGTGTCAGATATTTCAGCTACTTCCGTAGGGCACATAAATAATGAGGTGAATAACTGGAGAGAGGATGATATTCTAACATGCACCGATGAAATTAAGAAGGCTATTTTAAAAGAGGCTCCAGAAACAAAAGATGGGTATGTAAAAGTTCCTGGGGTATTTGATTTTTAATTTATGAATAGCACTCATTTAACACTTTCAGAAGCACGCATTGCTATTTCTAGTAAAAGGATAACCCCCAAAGAGTTAACTGAAGAGTATTTGTATCGCATTAAAAATATTGATACTACACTTCATAGCTTTCTTTCTGTTTCTGATGGTAAAGCAATATCTGAAGCAGAATCACTTGACGAGAATACTTTAAACAAAAAGCCATTGTTTGGTATGCCAATTGCTATTAAGGACAATCTTTTAAGAAAAGATGAGGTTACTACTGGTGGGTCAAAGATTTTAGAAACTTATACATCTTCTTACACAGCAACAGTAGTTGAGCGTTTGGAAAATGCTGGTGCGGTTATCATTGGGCGCACTAACTTAGATGAGTTTGCTATGGGAGGTTCTACAGAGCATTCAGCATTTAAAGAAACTAAAAATCCATGGGATGAAACACGTGTTCCTGGAGGATCTTCTGGTGGTTCTGCAGCTGCAGTTGCTGCAGATTTAGCGGTTGCTGCACTTGGTTCAGATACCGGAGGTTCAATAAGGCAACCAGCGTCTTTTTGTGGAGTTGTGGGTTATAAACCAACTTATGGGGCAGTATCTAGGTATGGTCTTATGGCAATGGCGTCGTCACTTGATCAAGTTGGACTATTGGCAAAAACAGTAACGGACGCCGCAATAGTTACAGAAGTTATTGCTGGAAAAGATAAGCATGATGCAACCACGTCAGAAAAATCTTTAAAAGATCTGTCTACTGCAATATCATCGTATTCTGTAAAAGGCAAAGTAATAGGTCTTCCTAAAGAATTTTTCTCTGACGATTTAGACAAAGATATTCGGGAAATAATAATGGCGAACGTACACGCGCTTGAAAAAAAAGGTGCTGGTGTTCGTGAGGTGAGTTTACCAACTATTACCTATAGTCTCCCAGTTTATTATATAATAATGAGTTCAGAGGTTTCAGCAAATATGAGTCGTTATGACGGCATGCGCTATGGCCTTTCAGATAGGAGCGAGAAAACCCTTGAATCAACATACATTAATTCACGCACAAAAGGTTTTGGAGAAGAAGTGAAAAGACGTATTATGCTCGGAACGTATACTCTTTCTAGTGGGTATTATGATGCTTATTATGGGCGAGCACAGAAGGTGCGTACTAAGATAAAAAAAGAATTTGATAATGTATTTAAAACAGTTGATGCTATTATTTGTCCCACTACACCTACTACAGCATTTCCTATTGGCGAAAACATCAATGATCCTGTAACTATGTATTTACAGGATATTTATACTGTTCCTGCAAATATTGCAGGTCTTCCTGCAATATCTGTACCCGTTGGTCTTAAAAAGGGGCTTCCCGTAGGACTTCAGGTAATTGGCAAGGCGTTTAATGATTCTGAAGTATTGGGAATTGCGGGTGCCGTTGAAACAAATGCGAAATTTGAGCGTATATACTATGAAAAGTAATATTGTGTTTAATATTTAAATCGTGTATACTTTTAAATTGTAATATTCTTATTTAATTAAACTAACACACATGTTTGGAAAAGATAATTTTTTTATACAAGACCCTAAAGCAAGCTTTTTTGTAGGCATTGCAGCAGGAATTGGGGTTATTTCAGTTATTGGCTTTATTATTTTACTTGTCAATTTGTTTGGTGATGGTAGTTTTGAAAAAATTGGAAAAAGTGGAAACAATGGTGATTCTGGAAACCCACCACCTACAGTTGTACAACCTCCTACAGCTGGTGGTGTAAAAAATATTGCAGTAAATGACGGTGATTATATTAGGGGAAATGAAGATGCAAAGATTACTATTGTAGAATTTTCTGATTTTGAATGCCCGTTTTGTAGCAGATTTCACCCAACATTACAACAAGCAATGGGTGAATATGGAGATGACGTACGTTGGGTATATAAACACTTCCCGCTAGATTCTATTCATCCACAAGCACGTCCAGCAGCTGAAGCTTCTGAGTGTGCAGGAGAGCAAGGTAAATTTTGGGAATACTCAGATGAGTTGTTTGCAAACCAAGCTTCTCTCGGTGATGCATACTTTAAACAACTTGCATCCCAGCAAGGCTTAAATACCTCAAAGTTCAATGATTGTCTTGCTAGCGGAAAATATGCAGACAAGGTAGAAGCAGATTATCAAGCGGGAATTGCAGCAGGTGTAAGAGGCACTCCAACAAGTTTCATCAATGGTCAAGAAATTAATGGTGCACAGCCATATGCGTCTGTGAAGGCCGCTATTGATAGTTTATTGTAAATCTTGTACTATAGTTGACACATATTGAGGAAAGCTCTCCCTGCTTAAAAGGGAATATATCAAAAAAACCTCATATTATCTCAAAAATACTTCACGTGGGTATAACGTGCTGGTTTTTTCTATTCCTAGAACTTACTCGTATACCGATTCTTAATTTGAGCAAAGCTCAAAAAACGAATCGGCTTTGGCCAATTTTTTCGTTGTCATTTCCGCTTTTTGCTCACTGTAGTATTACTACGCCTCACAAAAATGCTCAAAGATGCCTTAAAATTGGCTCAAACGAGGCAAGCTCTAACCGTATTATTGGAAGGGTGGCAGAGTGGTCGAATGCGTTAGTCTTGAAAACTAATAGACCTTAACGGGTCTCGTGGGTTCGAATCCCACCCCTTCCGCCAGTTAGAAAACATGTAAAAATAAAAATTTCCCCTTAGTAGATTCTAATAACAATAATTGATGTGTGGATTCGAACAGGAAGGGTGAGGGAAACCTAGGTTTCCCTTGTAGCGGAAGTAATGAAACCGATGGGTTTCATGGGTGTGAGATTCCCACCCCTTCCGCCAGTAAAAAACCTACAAAAATAAAAAATTACTTCAAAAATAAAATTACTTTAAAAATTATATATCCTGGTGGGATGGCTGAGTGGTCGAAGGCGCTCGCTTGGAGTGCGAGTGTACGTTTATAGCGTACCGTGAGTTCGAATCTCACTCCCACCGCCACAAATTTTTATGGATAACTCTGATACACAAGAGATAAAAAATAAACTCGATATTGTTGAGGTTGTTCGTGAATATATTCCTCAATTAAAACCAGCGGGTTCCAATTGGAAGGGAGTATGTCCTTTTCATAATGAAAAAACGCCATCGTTTATGGTTAGTAATGATAAACAGATTTTTCATTGCTTTGGATGTAATGAAGGCGGAGACGTATTTACTTTTGTTATGAAAATAAATGGGTATGAATTTCCAGAAGCGCTATCTCTTCTTGCTGAAAAAGCTGGAGTTACCTTGCACAAGAGAGATCCTCAACTTGCATCAGTTCGTAATACTTTATTTGATATTCATATTATTGCTACAGAATTGTTTCATAAAAAACTTATGTCTAAAGAAGGCAATGACGCTCGCAAATATTTATCTGCAAGAGGTATAAGCGAAAAGACTATAAAAGATATGAAAATAGGAGTAGCTCCTGATGCGTGGGACAAATTAACACATGCACTTACATTAAAAGAATATTCTGACATAGATAAACTCGCTTCTGGTCTTTCTATAAAGTCTGACAAAGGTAAGATGTATGACAGGTTTCGAAATAGAATAATTCTACCCTTTGTTGATATCCAGGGAAGGGTTGTTGGTTTTACAGGAAGATCTTTAGAGAAGAAAGAAAAAGATGAATCTATTACAGCAAAATATATCAATAGCCCACAGACTGATATCTATAATAAAAGTGAGTTTATGTATGGGCTTTATTATGCAAAGACCGAAATACGTGAAAAAGATGAAGTTATTATTGTTGAAGGAAATTTTGACCAGTTGTCGCTTTTTCAGGCTGGGTATAAAAATACTGTTGCACTTTCAGGAACTGCGTTAACACCCTTACATATACGTACCTTAAAACGATTTACTAATAATATAGTTTTTGCACTAGACACCGATGAAGCAGGAATTAGAGCGTTAGAAAAATCTATACTTTCTGCTCTTGAGAGTGAAATTAATGCGTTTGTTGTTGACTATAAAGATTCTCACGCAAAAGACCCTGACGAAGTTGTGCAAAAAGATGCTGCCTTATGGGGGGAATTAGTTGCTTCTAAAAAAGTAGCATTAGCATATTTGATAGAAAAATATACAAGTTCAATTACAGATGATGATGTTATGATGAAAAAAAATGCACTTAAGAATATTGTTCCATATCTAGTAGCTACAAAAAATGCTATTGAGAAAGAACATTTTATGAAAAAAACATCTGAGATATTAAAAGTGTCAGAATCTGCAGTGCTTGAAGCGGTACGCAAGGTTTCAATTGCAACATATGTTCCTGATGTAAATACACCAACAGTAGAGCAAAAGAATTTAAGTGATGAAAATTCTATTGTTTGGCAGTGGCTTTCTTTAATAATTGCATATGCTTCACTATTTAAAAATTTTGACTATGTAGATATACGTTATATTTCTGAAAAAAACGCATTAGATGTATTTATTTATATTCAGTCACGTATTAAAAAACATGAGACAATAAAATATTCTGAAATACGTGAAGCTTGCAAAGTACCAGAAAATTTTGATTCTTTAGTCTTGAAATCCGAAACAGCATTTAAAGATTTTTCCGAAGATGAGATAAGAAAGGAAGTACTTGTTTTGTGGAGTAGAGTTAAAAAAGATTATTTTCATAAAAAACTTCAAGAACTCTCTAAACGTATACATGAAGCTGAAAGTGGGGGAGAGACAAAAAAGGTTGAAACACTTATCCATGAACAACAATTACTCATAGAAGAACGCACAAAAGAAAATATTATTTAATAGATAATTATCATGCCAGTAAAAAAAACACCACTAAAGAAAAAAACACCACTAAAGAAAAAAACACCACTAAAGAAAAAAACACCACAAAAGAGCGCGGTTATAGTAAAGGCAGATGCTCCAACAGAAGAACAGAGAAACCGCCTTATACATAAAGGAAGGGTACGTAGTTTTTTAACTGAAAATGAAATTCTCATGGTATTTTCTCAGGTTGAGGATTATGGGGAAGTTTTTGAGTATTTTTTAGAAGATCTAGATAAAAATAGTGTTGTGCTTAGAGAGTCTGGTGAGAGTTTTATATTTTTAGATAATAAAGAAATAGAAGTCGATGAAAAAGGCAAAACAGGGGACGTTCTTAAAGATATTAATGCCGGAAGCATATCATCAAAGTTCGACCTAACTGATATTTCTACAGACTCGATTCAAATGTATTTACGTGAAATTGGAAAAGCTCCCCTTCTTGCACCTGCTGAGGAAGTAGCTATTGCTCGAAGAAAAGATATGGGAGACGTGGCAGCGTCACAGCAACTCATTGAGTCAAATTTAAGATTAGTAGTTTCTATTGCTAAAAAATTTGCTGGCAAAAGCTTGTCCTTACTTGATTTAATTCAAGAAGGAAACATTGGACTTTTTCGTGCTGTAGAAAAATTTGAATATAAAAAAGGCTATAAATTTTCAACATATGCAACTTGGTGGATACGACAGGCAATTACCCGTGCTCTTGCTGACCAATCACGTACCATAAGAATCCCTGTACATATGGTAGAAACTATAAATAAATTTCAGCAGATTGAACGACAACTTATTCAGGATCTTGGACGTGAGCCTCTTCCTGAAGAGATAGCCGCAGAAATGAGCCAGGACGTGGATAAGATTCGTCATATAATAAAAATTTCACAAGATACCGTTTCACTTGAAACAAGTGTTGGAGATGATGATGATGAAGATTCAACATTGGAAGATTTTATTGAAGATGTTAAAAACGTTACCCCAGACAAGTCTGCAGCGCTTGAACTTTTAAAAGATTATGTTCATGAAGCAATTTCCGATTTGTCTCCAAGAGAACAAAAAATTCTTGAAATGCGTTTTGGACTTACCGACGGAATATCTCATACTCTTGAGGAAGTAGGGCAAGAGTTTGATGTTACCCGTGAGCGTATTCGTCAGATTGAAGCAAAAGCACTTGAGAAAATAAAAAAGAGCGATATTATTCAAAAGCTCAAAGATTATTAAAATTATTCTTTCAGTATAGAAATATTTTTATATATATTCTATTATACCATTTTTTAATTATACAGCTTAAATATTTATGTTGCGATAAATTTTAATAGGTCATACACCATAAATGCTGGCCATACTAATGCCTTAAGTATTCCTATAGCACCTTCTCCAAAGCTTGCTGCAGTATTTATATAATATACGGCAGCTCCTAATAAACCCAGACCATAGACTGCACCTGATCCACTTTTACACATATTTTGATAGTTATTTAATAGTGTTATAAGAATAACAT
>CAZKTI010000020.1:0-10652 GCA_964555725.1 uncultured Gammaproteobacteria bacterium
GAAGTAATATATAGGCTAGCAAAAAAGTGATGAATGAAAAAAATAAAATTAGTGAAGTTCCTATTGCTTGCCCTATTAAGGCAGTGCCTTCTTCTATAATCATGCCTGGAAGACCCACAACTGAAAGAATTGGTAAAAAACCAGCTAGCGCCAGGACGATTATTATTATACTTTTTCTGGCTTCTGGACTTATAGAAAAACTAGGGGTAAATCTTCTTCTTGATCGTCTGTAGCGTCTTTTGGGAAATAGAAATCTGCTCATATGAGAAATTAGTATACCATTTCTGATGTAAAAAACCAACAAAAAAAGAGCGTCTTTGCGCTCATTTTTCGTGTGGTGGCCACACCCAGATCTTTCTATAAAACTATACAGAAAAAGCTAGGTGTGTGCCCCGGGCGATAGTCAAATCGCCCGGGGCGGGGTATTCATCTGCTCGTTTCCTTGCCGTTGATCTTCTGCTCGCCCTCCTCCCTGAAGTGCGGCGGCGGACACTCGATGTGGACACCCGTGGGATTTTCTCCCCACATCTCGATGATGTGGACCTTGTCGTCCGGCGTCAGCTCGTCGCCGAATCCGTCGTAGTCGTGAGTGGTCTTGTTTGCTCCATCGACGTCGATCATGGATCTCCAGACCTCGTCCGGAATGAAGCCAATCTGGCTTCGCTTCAAAAACTGCATGAAAAGTTCCCCCTTGTTGTGACAAGTGATTTGCCACACCTCTTCCTTTCTTTTTTCAAGAAAGAAAGAGGTATGGCCCGGAACGAAATTGCTTTCGTTCCGGGACGGGTGCCACGTTTCGTCGCTACCCGTGTATTTTTTTGGCGGGGGCTTTTTTCCGCCTTTCCCTAGCTTGCTTTCAGTCGGTGCATTTACACCACTTTCTGCCCTTGGCTTTCCGATGAGGAGAATCAATCATTGGGCTTGGTGCGGGGGGCTTTTCCCGCGCATCCCTAAATTTGCTTCACTCTTCGCTCCTTTCGGTGCCGAGGATTGCGCCAGTTCAGTCGTCGCTATCAGTCGCGGTGACGGTATGCGTTCACCACACTGATGGGAATGTGCACTCTACGCTCATTTCTCAAGCGCCTCCTGATCTTGCGTTGTCGACGCAATCGAAACCAGTGGGCGATACCCGGACGATGTACGAGTCGAGACTCGTAATGTGCGGGCAGCCCGTAGTTGCTGAACTGGATGCTCATACGCTTGCGCCTGAGCCAGAAACCAAATGCAGCAAGTACAGCGCAAATGAGAAGGGGCTCTACAAACATGCCCCAATTTTCAAGAATCATTTCGAACATTTTTCACCCCCCAGTGAAAATTGTGTGACCCCCTTCTTACTTTGACTTTCAAAGAGAAAGGAACCCTTCAAAGCCAACCTTTTTTAAAGAGCTTAGAAAGTAAGGCTGACTTGGAAGGCATCAAAAAAAGCTCACGGAAAAGAGCTTTATTATTTGGGACAAGCTCTTTTTTGTTATTTAATTTTCAAGGTAACGCTGCACTATAGCATATACATAGGATTTGTCAATACCATAAGCCTGAAAACCTTCATTTTTCCCTTTAAATATTGACAAAATGAACTAGTTGTGCTATCTTTTCTAGTCGCTGTAGTTCTACTATAGTGCGCTCATTCCATTTCTCGCATTCGGATTCACAATGAATCCGTGTGCATCAACAACAACACTCTGGGGATTATTACCTTGACCGATGCATCCCGTAAGCAAGAAGAGGACCTCACCTACATTCCGCTTCACCCTTTGAGGCATGACGCGGTGCAGCACACAGTGCTGTGCTCGTTTTCTTTCACGAACAGGAAGTTGGTACCCGAGGGTATCCACTGGTCTGACAGGGGGAGCAATGATGTGGTGGACGCACACCACGCCGAATGGGCAGCGCTCTTCGACAGCAACCCGGAACTTTTGGAGGAGGGTAGGTTTGACCGTTCTGGTCGAATTTCGACTGGCATCCCGGTCATCAAGAACCTCCCATTCGTTTCGATGCCGGAGCTTCGTGTGGCACTTGCGAACAACCGCTACTATATCACCAACGGTCTACACGCCTACAAGCGTGAGCCTGCAAAGGGCAAGACGACCTGGAAGTACGTGGTGGTTGTGCCGTTCATGTATCTGCCGGAGCTCTCTGCTGACGACATCCCTCGGATGCCGAAAGTGATGGCTGATGCCGTGCGGTCGTTGGTGACCACAACCTGGGGCTACTGCCACGGTTGGGCAAATCCCAACCACAAGGCCTCGCTGAACTTCACGGTTCGCGAAGCTGGCAAGAAGCCCCGTCACACCATCACGGCAATCAATCGCGAAATTCGAGCGGTTGCAACCAGGAGTTAGCCTCGAAAGGGGGCGCATGTTGTTGAGACCGGTCAGGATTCGTTCTGACCGGTTTTCAATTACAAAAAAACTCGCTTTCCTTTTACTAAAACGAGTTTTTTATTTTATCTATTTTTTCTTCTTGTTTTTTTCGAAGCCAGTACCTGCCGGAATAAGTCTTCCAATAATTACGTTTTCTTTTAATCCTTCAAGTCTGTCTTTCTGACCATTCACTGCAGCGTTAATAAGCACACGTGATGTTTCTTGGAAAGCAGCTGCTGACAAGAATGAACGTGTAGATAATGACGATTTTGTAATTCCTAAGAGTAGCTCTTCCCCAACTGCGGCTTTTCCTTTATTTTTCTTAGCTACTCTATTTGCATCATCGAAGTATTCTCTTTCAATTATTTCGCCTGGCAATAGGTCTGTGTCTCCTGCATTTTTAACATTCATACGAGAGAACATTTGTCTGGTAATAATTTCAACATGTGTGTCGTTTAAGTCCTGTCCTTGTGAATTATAAATGTGCTGTATCTCATTAATTATGTATTTTTGAACTGCAGTTCTTTCGCGTAAGTGGTATAGTTGTTGTAAATCGAGATGACCTTCCGTAAGTTGCTGTCCTTTTTCTACATTTTCACCGTCTTTTATCCATAGTGATAAATTCATAGGAATTGGATATTCTTTTGCCCTTGACTCGTCTCCCTCTATGCCAACGTAGGTATCATGAAGACCCACCATACCTGCACTTTTTGACTTTATACTTCTTTCATTTCCATCACTTTCTACGTAGCTAAAGAGAAGCGTACCACGGCGAATCTTTTGATCTTTTTTAACTTTCATTATCAGACTCTTTTTTTCACTCTCTTTTTTTGGTAAATGATATTTCTCTTCAGCTGTTTCTGAGAAGTTTATTTTCAGAATTTTTTGGTTTGGCTGATCTTCGTCTCCGGCATCAATAATACTTACTTGTCCTGGGCGGTCTGCAAGAATTGCTTTGTTGCTTTGTTTTGGAGAACGGGCCTCAAATAATTCTTCAACACGTGGAAGACCTTGTGTAATATCTGCGTCTGAAGCAATACCACCGGTGTGAAATGTTCTCATTGTTAACTGTGTTCCTGGTTCTCCAATGGATTGCGCTGCAATAATTCCTACTGCTGTTCCTGCCTCTACTTCTTCTTCAAAGTTTGGACCAAGTCCGTAACATTTCTTACATATACCGTGATCTGCTTCACAAGTTAATACTGAACGAATCTTTACCTCAGTAAACTCTAAGCCGTGGAGTGTTTCGGCTGCTTGTCTGGTAATTAGTGTACCTTTTTCAAAGACAGCTTTTTTCTTTCCTTTTGGCACTAGGTCTTCTGCAAGAACGCGACCGAGAATTCTTTTGACTAATTCACGTCCAGTTTCATCTGATTCTTTTTGTGTCCAGATAATTCCTTCTTTTGTTTTACAATCATCTATTGTGATAATAACGTCTTGTCCAACACCAATGAGACGACGAGTAAGATATCCGGCGTTTGCTGTACGAAGTGCCGTATCTGTAAGACCTTTACGTGCGCCATGGGTTGAAATGAAATATTCAAGAACATTGAATCCTTCTTTAAAGTTAGCTTTTACTGGAAGTTCAATAATTTCACCTGCTGGGTTTGTTACCAAGCCTTTCATTCCAACAATTTGAGCTAGCTGTGACCATGAACCACGAGCGCCCGAATCTACCATAGATACAACTGGTGTTCCTGGTTTTATTTCTTTCTTTGAGAGAGCGGTCACCTTATCTTTTACTTCTGTCCATATTTGTATGACCTGATTATACCGCTCACGTGATGTGAGGAGTCCGTTATCAAATTGATCTTGCACTTCGTCAACTTTATCTTCTGCTTCTTTAATTATATTCTTTTTTTCTTCTAAGTCCGGAAGATATTTTAGTCCCCATGATAATCCTGAACGAGTAAGGTACTTGTATCCAAGATTCTTAATTGCATCTAAAAGCTCTGCTGTTCGTATGTCACCATGGTGGTGCATTGTTGTACGAACAATAACTCCGAGTGCTTTCTTATCTAGTACTCTATTATAATATGGGAGTTTTTCCGGGATTATTTCATTAAAAATTATTCTTCCTACTGTTGTTACTATTCTTCCGTGTTCATTTTTTTCATCTGGTTCAATACTTTTTATTTTCTTAGGTAAACGAACAACTATAGGGTCTTGGAGATTTATTGTTTTTTTGCTGTACGCTAATATTGCTTCCTCGAAATGAGTGAAGTGTTTTAAATTTTTAACGTCTTTTCCTTTTTCTGCATTTTCTGGAGAGATGAATGTAAGATAATAACATCCCCAAACAACGTCTTGATCTGGCTTTGCTACTGGTTCCCCTGTTGCTGGCTTAATAAGGTTGTGGGTTGAAAGCATAATTTCTGCTGCTTCACGTTTTGCTTCTTCGGTAAGCGGTACGTGAACTGCCATTTGGTCACCATCGAAGTCTGCGTTAAATGCTGCACATACCATTGGGTGTACTTGAATTGCTTTACCTTCAATAAGTTTTGGTCTGAATGCCTGAATACCAAGCCTGTGAAGTGTTGGTGCGCGGTTTAATAACACGTATGCATCTGTGATTATTTCTTCGAGTATTGCCCATACTTCTGGCTTGTCAGATTCAATATATCTATTTGCTGAACGCACGTTGTATACATACCCGTCTCGAATCAGCCTTGAGATAACAAACGGGCGAAATAGTTCTAAAGCCATCTTTTTTGGAAGGCCGCATTCACTCATTTTTAGATTTGGTCCTACTACAATTACTGAACGTCCTGAGTAATCTGTTCTTTTACCAAGAAGGTTCTGTCTGAATCTTCCTTGCTTACCTTTTAACATGTCTGCAAGAGATTTAAGCTGACGCTTTTGTCCTGTTGATGCAACTACTGTCTTTCCGTGACGAGCTGCATTATCTATAAGTGCGTCTACTGCTTCTTGAAGCATACGTTTTTCATTTCTTGTAATTACTTCAGGCGCATTTAATTCTATCAGCTGTTTTAGACGATTATTTCTATTAATTACTCTTCTGTATAAGTCATTTAAATCAGAAGTTGCAAATCTTCCACCATCTAGAGCTACCATTGGGCGAAGATCTGGAGGAATTACTGGAAGTGCTGACATAACCATCCATTCTGGTCGTATGCTATTTCTCTTTAAACTGTTTAATAGTTTTACGCGGCGTACCATCTTTTCGAATTTCACACCAGCGTTTACACCTTTAATTTCCTCTTCCAATTTTTTAATCAGTTTTTCCAGATTAATTTCTTGCAGGAGCGTGTGCACTGCTTCAGCTCCAATACCTGCTTCAAAAATGTGTCCATATTTAATTGAAAGGTCTTGATACACACTTTCTGAGATTATCTTATATTTTTGAAGATCTTTTAGTTCTCCTTGTGCAACGCTTACCGCTCTCTCGAGTTCTTTTACACGTTCTTCAAATTCTTTATTAATGTTTTTAATTTCAGTATCAAATTTTTTCTTATCCTCGTTTTCTCTTTTAGCGTCTTCTCTTCGCATCTTTGCTTCATTCTCAATCTGTTTTAACTTTGCTTTGTATTCTGATTTAATTTGATCAATTGCTTGGGCTTTACCTTCTTCATCAACGCTTATGATAATAAAGTTTGCAAAGTAAATAACCTTTTCAAGATTTTGTATTGATAGATCTAGGATAAGTCCTATCTTTGAAGGGACTCCTCTTAAAAACCAAATGTGTGACACTGGTACTTGTAAATCAATGTGTCCCATGCGTTCACGACGAACAATAGCGCGAGTTACTTCAACACCACACTTATCACAGGTGATTCCTTTATAACGAATCTTTTTATACTTACTGCAGTAACATTCCCAGTCTTTTGAAGGGCCAAAAATTCGTTCGCAGAAAAGGCCATCTTTTTCTGGTTTCTGAGTTCTGTAGTTAATTGTTTCTGGTTTTGTGACTTCGCCCCTTGACCAATTATGGATTGCTTCTGGAGATGCGACAGTTAATTTAATCATGTCAAAATCTTGGACTTTCATTGTTTCTTCCATATGATTACTTATCTCCTTTCTTGCTTGTTTCGGCTGAATCTTCTTTTGCTTTACCCTCTTTTAAGAGCTCTACATCTAGACCAAGTCCTTTTAATTCACGAACTAGAACGTTAAATGATTCTGGGATATTAATCTTATTTATTTCTTCACCTTTTATAATAGCTTCGTATGCTTTTGATCTTCCTGGAACGTCATCTGATTTAATGGTGAGTATTTCTTGTAATGTGTGTGCTGCTCCATATCCTTCAAGTGCCCATACTTCCATCTCTCCAAATCTCTGACCACCGTTTTGTGCTTTACCACCAAGTGGCTGTTGTGTAATTAGGGAATAAGGGCCAATTGAACGTTGATGAATCTTGTCTTCAACCATGTGATTTAATCGCATCATATATACTAATCCAACTGTAGGCTTGTTATCAAAAGCTACTCCTGTTTTTCCGTCATAGAGTGTCGTTTCTCCGTGTGGAGAAAGTTTTGCTCTCTCTAATTCACTTTTAATTTTTTCTTGTGGTATTCCATTAAACGCAGGTGTTTCTACATGGTATCCAAGATTATGCGCTGCCATACCAATATATGTTTCTAAAATCTGACCCAGGTTCATACGTGATACAACGCCAAGTGGAGAAAGTATAATATCTACGGGAGTACCGTCTGGTAAAAATGGCATGTCTTCTATCGGAACAATCTTAGAGATTACTCCTTTATTACCATGTCTTCCTGCCATTTTGTCTCCAACCTGAATTTTTCTGAGGTTTGCTACAGATACTTGAACTGATTTTATAACTCCTGCTGGAAGTTTGTCTCCTTCTTCACGTGAGAAGATTTTAATATCTACAACTTTTCCATGTTCGCCATGTTCTAAATACAAACTAGTGTCACGAACATCTTTTGCTTTTTCACCAAAAATTGCACGAAGTAGCTTTTCTTCTGCAGATAATTCTGTTTCCCCTTTTGGTGTAATTTTTCCTACAAGAATATCTCCTGATGAAACTTCGGCACCCAGTCTAATAATTCCTTCCGCGTCAAGATTTTTTAATTTTTCTTCTGATACATTTGGAATGTCTGAGGTAATTACTTCTGGGCCTAGTTTTGTGTCACGCACATCTATTTGAAGTGTTTCAATGTGAACTGCAGTATATCTGTCATTTTGTACTAATCGTTCTGAAAGAATAATGGCATCCTCATAATTCCATCCTTCCCATGCCATGAAAGCAACTACTATATTTTGACCGAGGGCTAACCTTCCTTTTTCTGTAGATGGCCCATCTGCTAGCACGTCACCCTTTTTAACCTTTTGTCCTTTTTCAACTATTGGGCGCTGGTTTAAAGAACCGTATGAGTTTGAGCGAACAAATTTATTTAAACGATAAATTTTAATACTTCCATCATCATGAAGAACTTGAATTTCAGAAGCGTCGACTAAAGTAATCTGTCCGTCTTCTTCAGAAATTATAAGATGTCCCGAGTCACGAGCTGCTTTTTCTTCTACTCCTGTACCAACAACGGGTGCCTGTGGTTTTACCAAACTAACTGCCTGCCTTTGCATGTTTGTTCCCATAAGTGCACGTGCAGCATCATCGTGTTCTACGAATGGTATAAGTGATGTTGCAATACTAATAATTTGATTAGACGCCACATCCATAAACTGAACTTCATTTATGTTTACAAGTCTTGGTTTTCCAAATTTTCTTCCCTCAACTCTTTCCTCAGCAAAATAACCCTTTTCATCTAAATGGTTGTTTATAGTTGTTGTAACACTTTGCTCTTCTTGAAAAGCGTCTAGGTAAACTATTTCATTAGTTACTCTTGGTTTTACATGAATCAGTTCGTTTTCTGTTTTTGAAATCTTTTCTGCTAATTCTTTCGTAATTGTTTCACCGCTTTTTACGATAACGCTTCCTGAATCATCTTTAATATCTTCTCTTACAATTTCACCTTCTAACTGTTTTTTATTATTATTTAATTCATTTACTACTTTTCTATAAGGTGTTTCGATAAATCCATATTCATTAACTTGTGCGTAACTTGCTAGATGTCCTACCAAACCAATATTTGGACCTTCAGGTGTTGCAATAGGGCAAATTCTTCCGTAGTAGCTTGAGTGAACGTCACGCACTTCAAATCCCGCGCGTTCTCTTGTAAGTCCTCCTGGTCCCATAGCAGATATTCTTCGCTTGTGTTCAAGTTCTGCAAGCGGGTTAACCTGGTCCATGAATTGTGAAAGCTGAGAACTCATGAAAAATTCTTTAATAGAACCAATTACTGGACGAGCGTTTATAAGTCTGTTTGGTGAAAGCTGATGCACATCAATAGTACTCATTCTGTCTTTAATAATACGTTCCATTCTAGTTAGTCCTATTCGGAATTTGTTTTGAATGAGCTCTCCCACAGAACGAACGCGTCTGTTTCCTAAATGGTCAATGTCGTCTGGAGGATTTTGGTTGATGTTTAATTTAATTATTTCTGAAAGTATTGCGATTAGGTCTTCCCTTCTAAATGTTCTGTTCTCTTTTGTGTTAGGAAGATCCATGTCGAATCTTCTATTTATTTTGTAGCGACCTACGCGTCCGAAGTCATATCTATCGAATCTAAAAAACATTGAATGAATAAGGCTACGTGCGTTTTCAACAGTAGCTAAATCTCCTGGTCGAATTCTTTTATACACTTCCTTTAAACCTTCTGCTTCGTTTGTTGCAATATCTTTTTCTAACGTTTCATCAATGTAGTTTATTGTTGAATGAGTTTCTACATCTTTAAATAATGCACGAATTTCATCATCGCTATCAAAACCAAAAGCTCTAAGCAGTGATGTAGCTGCGACTTTTCTTTTTCTGTCTATCTTTACCCATATAACATTGTTGAAGTCTGTTTCAAATTCTAGCCATGCACCGCGATTAGGAATAACCTTTGCTCCGTAAAATCTTCGACCTCTTAATGTTTCTGAGGTAAAAAAAGCTCCCGGGCTTCGAATTAGCTGGGAGACAATAACACGTTCGATACCATTTATAATAAATGTACCTCTGTCGGTCATGAGTGGGAAATCACCAAGGTAAATTTCTTGCTCTTTTACATCACCACTTTTTTCGTTAACTAGTCGAACGCGCACTCTTAAAGGTGCTTCGTACGTAACGTTCTTTTCTTTACTGGTGACTTCATCAAATTTTGGCTCATCCAAATAATAGTCACCAAAATAGAGTTCTATGTCTCGGCCAGTGAAATCTCCAATTGGAGATATTTCATCAAAGAGTTCTTTTAATCCTTCTTTTAGAAACCAGTCATATGACTGTTTTTGTAATTCAATAAGGTTTGGAAGCGGTTGTGTGCTTAGGTATGGAGAAAAATTTTTAAAAGTGTAGTCTTCCGTACTCTTTGATGATTGAGCCATAGTTTGTTTATACAAGTTAATAAAAAAAGGTAACCTCTTACTTTATTTGAGAGGTTTTAACTGTATGTTTCGATTATGAGGTGTGCATTTCTGCAGTGATATGCATCACGGACCGAATATTTATCGCTTTTTGTATATTTTTGTTGTTTGACACCTGTATATATTTATATATAAGGAGATAAGCAGTTTTAAAACAAGCTGCAAAATATTACCATTAAAGATATCCACTGTCAAGAGCTAGACTGTTTTTTTGATATTTTACTAATATTAGTCTTAAAATGAGATTTTTTAGGATTATTAAAAGTTTTTTACACTTTATCCACACCCCCTGATATTGCCTTTCTTGCAATTTCACGTTCATCCCAAGGGATTGTGCCACCTTTTACCGCCATCATTGATTCAGCACCTTTTCCTGTAAGCAATACTACATCCCCTTCTTTTGCTAAGCCTATGGCAAAATGTATAGCTTTTTTACGATCGTCAATGACGTATAAGTCTTTTTGTAATATCTTTCCTGCTTTTTTTGCCCCTTCTGCTACCGCTTCAATGATTGTGCGAGGATTCTCTTCGTACGGGTCTTCGTTGGTTACTACAACTATATCTGCATTGGTTCCTGCAATATTTCCTAAAATTTCTCTTCTTGCTTTATCTCTTCCTCCTCCTGCTGACCCTGTTAGGTGAATTATCTTTCTATGTTCAATACGTGAAATTGCTTTGTATAACGCATTAACACCTGCCGGTTCATATCCAAAATCTACAATGACATTAAAGTTTTGCCCCTCATCTATAAACTCTATTCTTCCTGGCACTGGCTTTAATAAATTAACGCTATCTTTTAAATCATTAATTGGTGTGCCTAGTAAGTTTACTGCGCTCATTGCTGCAAC
>CAZKTI010000021.1:0-10616 GCA_964555725.1 uncultured Gammaproteobacteria bacterium
CCTATGCATACGATGGAAAGAACGGATACTACATGCCAATGTATCCAGACCCAAAACCACCTGTAGAAAGAACAGGTGCTGGAGATTCCTTCGCGTCTACATTTACAGGAGCTATGGCACGTGGAAAAAATATGGCAGAGGCTCTCGAAATTGCTCCAATTAATTCAATGAATGTTGTTCAGCATATTGGAGCACAGGAAGGACTTTTACCTCTTTCAAAACTTAATTATTATTTTAGAAAGCGCCCCAAGCATTATAAGTTGAAAAAAATTATTTAGATGCTCAAGCTTTACAACACACAGACAAAGAAGAAGGAGGAGTTCAAACCAGTAAAAAAAAGTCATACGAATATTTATCAGTGTGGCCCCACTGTTTATTGGTATGCTCATATAGGTAATCTCAGAGGTTATATCTTTGGAGATGTTTTGAGAAAAACATTAAGAGTACTAGGATACAAAGATAATTACATAATGAATATAACTGATGTGGGTCATCTTGTAAGCGATGCGGATGAAGGTGAGGACAAAATTGAAGCAGCTGCAAAGAAAGAAGGAAAAAGCGCAAAAGATATATCAACTTTTTACACTAAAGTTTTTAAAGAAGATTTAAAACTATTACATGTCGATAATCCTAAAAAGTGGGTTAAAGCAACTGATCATATAAAAGAGCAAATTGATTTAATTAAAAAGTTAGAAACAAATGGGCTTACTTATATTATTTCTGATGGAGTATATTTTGACACTGAAAAATTCCCAAATTATTCTTGGTTGTTAAATGTACATTCAGGCGAAGATACTAAAGGCCGCATAGATAAAAATAAAGAAAAAAAACACACAAATGATTTTGCGTTATGGAAATTTTCACCAAAGAAAGGTTCCCGTTTACAAGAATGGAAATCACCATGGGGAGTAGGATTTCCTGGCTGGCATGTTGAGTGTTCAGCTATGTCACTTAAATATTTTGGAAATCCAATAGATATTCATATTGGTGGCGTTGATCATCTTGCAGTTCATCATCCTAATGAAATTGCTCAATCAGAAGGTGCTGGCTTTAAACCATTTGTAAATACATGGCTTCATTTTGAACACGTTAATTTAAAAGATGGCAGGATGGCAAAGTCAAAAGGTAATATAATGAGATTAGCAGACTTAATAGAAAAGAAATTTGATCCACTTTCTTATAAATATTTTGTACTTGGTACACATTATCGACAGTCTTTAAATTTTTCAATTAATGCACTTGGATCTTCTCAGAGTGCACTTTTTAATTTAAGAGCTATTGCACAAACTCTTCCTATAAAAAATAAAAAAAATGATTCAGTGCTTAAACCTTTTTATCTAGCACTTGAAGATGACATTAATACACCAAAAGCGATTGCCGTTGTTTGGGATATTTTAAAAAGTAATAAAATATCTGAAGAAGAAAAAAGATATGTTCTTGAAAAAGTAGATGAAGTATTTGATATAGATATTAATGTTGTACTTAAATTGCCTAAAAAAATAAAAGATAAAGTTGAAATGAGAGAAAATGCTCGTAGGGAAAAAAAATATTCTGACTCTGATGCTATAAGAGGTGAGCTTGAAATTGAAGGGTATACAATATCAGATACTCCATCAGGTCCTCTCATCACAAAAAGAGGTTAACGGACTTTCCGTTAAACTCCCAGATCGGCAAACCTGTTTTCGGGCAGAGCACGAAATACGTTTGCCTATTTTGACATTTTGAATTTTTTCTTTGCGGTACTCACTCGATGTACTTATTAGTACGCCTCGTTTCGATCCTCAAGAAGAAAATACAAACTGTCCTAAATTCTGGAAGTTTATTTTTTTTAGGTATATACTTACTCGAAACCTGTAAGTCTTTTTAGTATTTTAGTTTTCCACATGCTTGTGGAAAAGATGAATTAGACAAAAAAAGTCCATATTGGTATAGTTCAACAGGCTTCAAAAATTAACAAAAATAAAGGAAAAACAAATATGTCAAATCAGAGCGATTTTTTAAATAGTGCCTCAGATATTGATAAAAAAGAAGATATAGAAATAAAAAAAGACGATGAAAATCTAGATTTTGATGAAAAAAAAGACGAGGAAGAAATTTCACTACCAGCTCGTCAAACTATTCAAGAGAGTCTTACTATTATTCAGTCACATGTACAACGAATTCAAAAGTTGTTAAATGGTGATGGCACATTTATTGGGGAAATAAGTGAAACTGTTACAGCTGGAAAAGATAAAATTGAACAAGCACCAGCTGCTGGAAATAAAGTTATAGAAGGTGTATTTGATGGACAAATGATGATTGGGCCAGATGGTAAGAAATACCAAGTTCCACCAAACTATGCTTCGAAGTCTAAATTGGTTGAGGGTGACATTTTAAAATTAACAATTGCAGATAACGGGAGTTTTATTTATAAACAAATTGGCCCTATTGATCGCGATCGTATTATGGGTCAGCTAACAAAGGATGTAAGTACAGGCGATTTTCGTGTAAAGACCGACAAAAAAATATACAAGGTTTTGACAGCAAGCGTTACATATTTCAAAGGTGAAGACGGGGACGAAATTACAATTCTCATTCCAAAAAACTCTGAAAGCAATTGGGCTGCTGTTGAAAATATTATTGGTAAAACAAGCTAGATAAGTATGTCAGAGACGCTTTATAGGAGATATAGACCTTCTCGTTTTGCCGACGTGGTAAATCAAGACCATATAAAAAAGATATTGCAAAATGAACTTGTGTCAGGAAATCACGCACAAGCCTATCTTTTTTATGGCTCGCGCGGTATAGGAAAAACAACTCTTGCTAGAATTTTTGCAAAAGCACTTATTTGTGAAAAAAGAGCTGAAAAAAAATATGAACCTTGTGACTCATGCTCATCGTGTAATTCAGTAAAAACAGGAAATAACTTAGATGTTATTGAAATGGATGCCGCAACGCACACGCAAGTAGATAAGGTGCGTGAAAATATTATTGAAGCATCTCGCTCACTTCCATCAAGCAGTAACTTTAAAATTTTTATTATAGACGAGGTGCACATGCTTTCTAATTCTTCATTTAATGCTCTTTTAAAGATTGTAGAAGAGCCGCCTGAGCATGTTGTTTTTATATTAGCAACAACAGAAGTACATAAAGTCCCGCAAACAGTTCTTTCTCGCTGTGAACGTTTTGATTTTAAAAAAATAACACATGCATTAACAGTAAAACGCCTTCAATATATTGTTAAAGAAGAGAAACGATTAGTTGACGAAGACGCGCTTGAAGAAATTGCAGGTTCTTCTGATGGTGCTCTTCGAGATGCAGAGACCCTACTTGGTAAGGTGCTTGTTTTAGAAGGAAAAAAAATAACCCTAAAAGATGCTTCATTTGTTTTGCCAGTTATTCATTTAGAGCATGTTACATCGCTTGCCACTGCTCTCATTTCAAAAGATATGGAAGTCGCATTTAGTACAGTACAAAAATTATCGGATAATGGAGACGATCTTAAACGTACTATAGATGCTTTACTTGAATTAATGAGAGATATCCTTATAACTTTAGTTACAAAGAAAGAATCTGAAAATGAAAATGTGCGTTTATGGTTAAAAGAAAATAAAAATAATATTTCTTTAGAACAAATCAAACTTATTATTGATGCAGGGATTTCAGCAAAACAAAAGATGAAGTATGAATCAATTTTAACACTTCCGCTTGAGTTAATGATTGTTGAACTATGTTATCTTGATACTATTAGGTCAGACGAATCAGGAAATGAAAAGCTTTCAAAACCTGTTTTGAGGAAATCATTAGAAACGTCACCATCACCCACAACGCTAACTAAAAAAGCTGAGTTGTCAAAAGCAAAAGAATCTTTACCTGCGTCAAAGCCATCAAAGAATCTATCTGAGATTATTGATCAATGGCAGAACGTTATTAATCATGCAAGTAAGGAAAACGCAAGTCTTGGTGTAATATTACGATTGACAAAACCAATAGAATACACTAAAAATATTTTAAAGCTTGGAATAACATATCAATTACATTTTGATAAATTAAAAAGCAATAATGTTAAAAGTTTATTAGAATCAATTTTAAAAAATGTGTTTGGTAAATCTATTACAATTGAGCCGGTGCTTCACACGGAGGACAAAGAAAATAAAGAGGATATGAGTTCACTTGCTGAAGCTTTCGGAGGTAAGATTATATAATATGTTCGGGGATCGTCTAATGGTAGGACATTAGGTTCTGGTCCTAAGAATCGGGGTTCGAATCCCTGTCCCCGAGCCAATTTTTATGATAAAAAAAAGATTTCAAAGAAAATTTGAGAATTTCGTATGCGAAAACTGTGGACTTTCAGTTCGTGGAGACGGTTATACGAACCATTGTCCTAAATGTTTATGGTCAAAACATGTTGATGTTATGCCTGGAGATAGAGCAGAAACGTGCCATGGAATGATGATACCCAAAGGTATTCTTAATGAAAATAGTGAGCATATTATTGTTCATAAGTGTCGTAAGTGTAAGAAAGTACATAAAACAAAATCAAGAGAAGAGGATAATCAAGAAGTTATTATTTCTATTTCCAAAAATCCTGTATCTTTATGATAAAAAAGAAACCACTAATAATATGGATACTTGTTATCCTTTTTGGCATTGCTGCACTTATTCGTGTGACAGGAAGAATTTATCCTGGAATAAAACCATCACTTAAATCAGAAAATACTTCAGAATATTTAGAGGAATTTCCTAAAACAAATGAAGATTTAAAAAATACACGACTAAATATCTTAGAAGACTATGATATTGGCATATATGCAGAGAATTTGGGAAATCCTAGAGTAATGGTGTTTGATAACAATGAGCGGCTGATAGTTACTGATACAAAAGGTGGTAATGTTTATAAAGTTGAAGATTTGAATAAGGATGGTTTTTCTGAAACAAACACTATACTTTTAGAAAATTTAAATAACCCTCATGGTTTAGTAATTCATGATGATAATTTGTATTTAGCTGTTGTTGATGCTGTATATCGATACAAATATGATGTAGAAGTAGGAACAGTTGGAGAGCCTTTAAAAATATTAGATTTACCGGACACCTCTACCAAACGTCATAAAACACGTTTTCTAGCAATTGGATCAGATAATAAATTATATGTTTCTATTGGCTCATCATGCGATACATGTATAGAACGTGATGAAAGAATAGCTACTATAATGTATGTAAACCTTGATGGAACTGAAGAAAAGATTTTTGCTAGTGGACTTAGAAACGCTGTATATTTTTCTTTTCATCCAGAAACACAAGAATTATATGCAACAGAGATGGGAAGGGATCATTTGGGAGACAATTTACCTCCTGATGAAATAAACATTGTAAAAGAAGGTGGTGGGTATGGCTGGCCGTTTTGCTACGGAAATAAAGTATATGATAAAGTATTTGCAGGAGTTAATAATTGTGCATTATCTGTAGGTTCATTTATTGATTTACCAGCTCATGTTGCACCATCGGGTATTGCCTTTGCACCGAAAAGTTTTAATGATACCACAAATGACATGTTTGTAGCTTTACATGGATCTTGGAATAGTAGTGTACCTGTTGGTTATAAAGTAATACGTTTTAAATATGAAAATGGTACATATAAAAATAATCCAGAGGATTTTATTACTGGATTTTTAAAAGACAGAACTGCAGTTGGAAGACCAGCAGGATTAATGTTTGGTAAAGATAACAGTCTATATATATCTGATGACAAGGCTGGCGTTATTTATAAAGTATTTAAGAAAAAATAATACCCCAGGAAGTTTGCAGTCCTTCCTGGGGTGGGGGGCAACGGAGGTGGTCAGAGACCAGAGAGCTATGACCGCAAGGCGGTCATTCCGTTGCAGTGATCGCCCGGCGGCGGCAGATCAGCCGCGCGTCGAAGTCGTCGGCGCCGTGATGGCGCGGTCGGAGGTATAACTCAGGTGGGTGCTGTGGAGCACACGCATGTGGTCTTGTGCCTCATTTTCCGTTCGGAGGCAATCAGCATGCCGGTCATCCCGGGTGCTTTAGCCTAGCTCGTTTTAAGAAAGGTCGATTGAAGGTCGCCTGGATTTTTGTCCATGGTGGACTCGTAGCAACTTCAAAAACGATAATATCAGATAATTTAATTATTGTCAACGCCAGTCTTTATACACTTGTTTTTATGCGATTTTCTGGTATACTTTTCTAATTGCAATTAAGTATATGCTCAAAGAGTTATTCAAAAATTCTCCAATAAAAAGCATAACAGGCGCTGCAGCGATTGTGGCGCTTTCGTCTTTTGTTTCTCGTATATTAGGACTTTTTCGTGACAGGGTTTTAGCTGGAGAATTTGGTGCAGGTGAAATGCTTGATATATATTACGCCGCATTTCGTTTGCCAGATTTTATGTATAGCCTACTTATTCTAGGAGGGCTTTCTGCTGCATTCATACCAGTATTTACCGGTTTTTTAAGAAAAGACACATCTAATAAAGATGCATTTGAATTTGCAAACACTGTAATCTCAGTTGGACTGGTTGTAATAGTTCCACTAATTGCAATGGGCGTATTATTTGCGCCTTACATAATAAACATGTTTGTAGCTCCTGGGTTTACTCCCGAACAACAAACACTAACAACCTCTCTTACAAGGATAATGTTTTTAAGCCCTCTACTCCTTGGCATTAGTGGGGTAGCAAGTTATATATTACAATCATTTAAAAGATTTTTTCTATATTCACTTGCTCCAATATTTTACAATGTAGGTATTATTATTGGAGCTCTTTATTTTACAGATTTTCTTGGATTACACGGACTTTCTTGGGGTGTTGTGTTGGGAGCGGCTTTGCATTTATTAATTCAGTTACCAGGCTTACGTGGTATTAATTTTAAGTTCAGTTTTATTCCAGACTTTAAGCATAAGCAATTAAAAACTTTTGCTACGCTTGCTGTTCCTCGTACTTTTAATTTGCTTGTCATTCAACTTAATCTTGTGGTTATAACATTTATTGCTTCATATCTTACACCAGGAAGTATTACAGTTTTTAATTTAGCAAATAATATACAAGGGGTTCCGATAGGTATTATTGGTATATCTTTTGCCGTTGCTGCTTTTCCCGCACTTTCAGAGTATGCAAACTTTAAGGAAAAGAAACATTTTTCAAATAGTTTATCTAAGACAGTAAATGAAATTCTTTTTTTTGTGCTTCCCCTTACTATACTCATAATAGCGCTTCGTGCTCAGATTGTTCGTGTAATATTGGGGACAGGCGCATTTAATTGGGAAGATACTATTATAACATTTAATACTTTAGGATTTTTCAGCATTAGTCTTTTTGCGCAAAGTCTAATACCACTTCTATTAAGGGCATTTTATGCTCTTAAAAATACTTACATTCCACTTATAATAAGTATATTTGCTTTTGTTTTAAATATTGCTTTAAGTTTTCTTTTCTCGATTCATTATACTTTGGGAGTTCCTGGTCTTGCACTCGCATTTTCAATAGCTAATATTTTTCAACTTATAGGATTATGGGTGGCACTCAGAATACAATTTGGGTACCTTAATGATTTAAATGTTTTGAAATCGGGAATACGTATTTTATTTGCAACGGTTTCCATGCTTCCATTTATAATATACATGAAGATTTTCGTTGCATCTGCAATAGGGACAGATACATTTATTACTGTTCTTTTGCAAGGAGTAGTTACTGGTTTTGTTGCAATAGTAGTATATATATTAGTAAGCTGGCTTATCCGTTCAGAAGAGCTTTCTGTTTTTGTAAATGCAATTAAACGTAGGCTTTTTAAACCCAAAGCGCCTATAGACGTGGGTGCGGGTCGTGAAATGTAAAGGCTATGATATGATAAAAACTTCACATATACGTAATTTTTGTATAATCGCTCATATAGATCATGGGAAATCTACACTTTCTGATCGTCTTTTAGAAACTACGAATACTATTGATAAAAGAAATATGAAAGAACAACTTTTAGATCAAATGGAGTTAGAGCAAGAACGTGGTATCACCATTAAACTTCAGCCCGCAACTATGATGTATAAGCAAGGTGGAAAAGAGTATATGCTTAATCTTATTGATACTCCAGGGCATATAGATTTTACGTATGAAGTATCTCGCAGTTTATCTGCAGTTGAGGGAGCGGTTCTTTTAGTAGATGCTACTCAAGGAATACAAGCCCAGACGTTAGGGAATTGGTATCTTGCAGAATCACAAAATTTAAAAATAATTCCAGTACTAAATAAAATTGATCTTCCTGCAGCAGATGTAAAAACGCACTCAAAAGCGCTTGCGGAACTTCTTGGTATAGATGAATCAGAAATACTTTCTGTATCCGGCAAGACCGGAGAAGGAGTAGATGAATTATTGAAAAAGATTATTGAAGAAGTGCCTCAGCCGGAACCAGTCAAATCAAAAAAGCCACGAGCATTAATTTTTGATTCTTTTTATGATGATTTTGTTGGAGTAGTTGCATATGTGCGAATGGTCGAAGGTAATTTAAATTCAGGAGACAAAATTTCTTTTTGTTCAAATAATGAAAGTTCCATAATTACTGAATTAGGAATTATTACTCCTGATAGAAAAAAGTTAGGTGAGTTATCTGAAGGACAAATCGGTTATATTATTACGGGTCTTAAAGATCTTGGAACAGTACGCGTTGGAGATACAATAAAATTGGATGGAGACAACACAACAAAACCACTTGAAGGGTTTCAAGAGATAAAACCAATGGTATATGCAAGTATATATAGTAAGGATGGTGATGCCTTTACTGAACTTAGGGAGGCTTTTGAAAAATTAAAGTTAAATGACGCTGCACTTTCATGGGAAATAGAGCAGTCTGTTGTACTTGGGTACGGAGTGCGTGCAGGATTTTTAGGTATGCTTCACTTAGAGATTATTCAAGAAAGATTACGTAGAGAATTTAATCTTGAAACAATAGTAAGTGTTCCAAGTGTTTCATATAACGTTTTACTTTCAAATGAGAGCGAAAAGGTGGTTACATCAGCAACAGATTGGCCAAACCCTTCTAATATAGATACTGTAATGGAACCTTGGATAAAAGCAGAAATATTCTCGCCAGAGTCTTATTTAGGAGCTCTTATGCAGTTTTTACATGAGAGAAGGGGTAATTATTTAACAACAACATATCTTACTAAAGCAGCAGGAAGAGAACGTATGGCAGTACTTAGATATGAAATGCCACTTTCAGTAATACTTGTAGATTTCTATGATAATATAAAAAGTATATCTTCTGGTTTTGCCTCTTTTTCTTATGAACTTATTGATTACCGTGCTGCAGAGGTTGTTCGTATGGATATTTTACTTGCAGAAGAAATGCAAGAAGAGCTTTCCATGATTGTTTATAAGGATGAATCATATCAAGTCGGTAAACGAGTAGTTAGAAAATTAAAAGAATTACTCCCAAGACAACAATTTGTCCTAAAAATACAAGCAGCAATTGGAGGAAAAGTTATTGCCTCTGAACGGTTATCTGCTATGAGAAAAGATGTTACAGCAAAATTGTATGGCGGTGATGTAACAAGAAAGAGAAAGCTTTTAGAAAAACAAAAAAAGGGAAAGAAAAAGATGGCAAATATTTCAAAAGGAAAAGTTTCAGTCCCTTCTGATGTTTACGTTAAGCTTTTAAAAAGCTAGATTAGTAAATACTTTGATGAAGTCCACCGTACACAGCTACAAAAGAAACTATTACCATGATAGTAACTGCCCACCAAAATATTTTTTCAATTTTTTTACGTTTCATTCATACAGTATATATGGAAGGACAACACTATGGCAAGTAGTGTAATGAATATTGCAAAAACCTATCCCGCATCTTTTGATGAGGAATTTTCTCATTACCCTAGAATAATAAGGCAAATTGCTTTTACTAGGGGCATTATTACAAAAGATGAGCTTGAACGATTTATGAATTCTTCATATAAAGACGATATTCATGACCCTTTTTTATTTCCAGATATGAAAAAAGTTGTAAAAAGAATAATGGAAACAAAAGAAAGTGGAGAAAAAGTAACTATATATGGTGATTATGATGCCGATGGTATAGACGGTGCGGCAATTCTTGCAAGAACTTTTAAAATTTTAGGAATAACATTTAATACATATATTCCTCATAGATTAATTGAGGGATATGGCATAAACAAAGATTCAGTAAAAAAATTAGCAGAAGACGGTACAAAACTTATTATATCAGTTGATTGCGGAATTAGTAATAGTGAAGAAGTGGCTTTTGCAAGTGAAAATAACATTGATGTTATCATAACCGATCACCATCAAATGCTTAAAGAAAAACCAGATGCTTTCGCAATAATTCATCCAATACTAGATAAAGAATTTTATCCAGATAGCAATCTTACTGGTGGAGGAGTAGCTTTTAAATTAGCTCAAGCTTTAATAAAAACGAATGAAAAGATATTCCCGGAGGGTTATGAAAAATGGCTTTTGGATCTTGCTGCGATTTCTACCATTGCAGATTATGGAAAACTTGTTGGCGAAAACAGAGCTATAGTTAAGTATGGTCTTATTGTTTTTAATAAGACTAAAAATTTGGGATTAATCGCGATGAAAGATATTGCAGGCCTTAAGCACCAATATG
>CAZKTI010000022.1:0-10456 GCA_964555725.1 uncultured Gammaproteobacteria bacterium
AGAATAACATTTTTTTATATATCTATAAAGTAATGTATTTTTTTGTATATTTAAAATTTTTGTTTATATATTTATCGGGCTACTATATTTCTATAAAAAGTAAAAAATAATATATTTAAATAAATGAGCATAATAATTAAAAATTGTAATGAGTCAGAGCCAGTTATAATTCTAATTGAAAGTAATATTGCCAATAAAATGTTAAAAATATATATCCATTTTGTGCCACTTTCATTTTCTAAATAATTATATTTAGTATTTTTATTCCAAGCGAGTATATATGTAATCAGTAAAATAGGAGAGAATATAAATATTATATCTAAAATAATTATTAATGTTTTAGATGTCATATTTACATCAAACCAAAATAATGAATTTAAAAATCCATTAAAATTACTAGTTAGTGCAACTATCCAAGTTGTCATCCAACCAATGGATCCAATGGTTACTTGTTTTTTTGTGAAATTATAAATTGACATATTTTATTGCTAATATTATATCATATTGTAATTTAATAATCCTATTCTTGCTAAATATTTCATCATAAAGCTATAATATAACAATGAAGCAAAAAGGTTTTTTTCTATTAATATATAACGCTTTTATTGTTCCATTGCACAAGGCTCGCTTTGATGTTCTTGTGCTTTATCTACTTCTTTCTATAGTAGTCATTTTATCTTCCGGTTCGCCTTTTACAATACATATAGTTTTATTGCTGTTTGTATTTATTTCTATTGGAGTAGCTCAATTTTTTTTAAATCGTATTTTTGATATACGCGAAGACTCCATTTCACAAGCATCTTTTCATATAGAGAATAGCCATTTTTATTTAATAGCAATGACAGTTCTAACTTTAGTACCTCTTACAGCACTTTATTATTTTAAAGAGCCAATACTACCAATTGTAGTTATTATTTTTTTTGGAGTTTTTTATAGTGTTCCTATTTTTAAAGGAAAAAGAATAAAAAATTTATTTTTTATAAAAAATATTTGGGCAGCAATAGGGACATATTCTATTTTTGTTATTTTTTCATATTACTATATACCAACTTTTTTACAGCTGAACCAAGTACTAATTATGCTAATACCTTTATTTGTATTAGCTTTAACTTATGAAATACTTATGGATGTTAAGGATATGGATGGTGATAGGGCTGCTAGAGTTATAACTATACCTAATAAATTTGGCGTTCTTTATACTCAAATAGCTATACTGGCTATTATTTTGTCACTTATGTTTTATTTAATGTTTTTTTTCAACTTTCTCGCTCTCCTTTCCGCGGTTCTTGTAGCAATTGCAACTTTGTATGTTAATGAAAAAAGAGGATTGTGGTATTATTATGGGGTATTCTATTCGCAAAATATACTTATACTTATGTACATATTAATTTTTTCATGATGCTTAGTGTTTTTTTATCAAATCATGATGTATTGCTGCAAAAAATAATTTCTCTAACGCTTGTTGTTATATTAATGATAACAATGCAAGATGCTGAGTTATTGCAATTGTTTATAATACTTGGATTACCACATTTTGGATTAGCATATTTATATAAATTTTATGCTCATAAAATATACCGCGCATTTATATTAAAATGGATTTTTTTACTTATTGTTTTTTTCGGTGCGTATATTCTGTATCCATGGGACGAATTGTTAGTTGTATCCGCAGCAATTATATTTATGACCCATTTTTTGCTCGATGAAAAATATATTTTTGGTGAAGAGCATTCTAGGTTATTTTATCTCGAAATAGCCCCGTTACTTATTTTGTATGGTGGACGTGTTACTGCAGGGATTTTTTTAGTTGATATTGTTACACCCATATTAATTTTGATGACGGTATTTTATGCTGTTTATTTGTATGCGTTACTGAAAAAAAAGATTACCCATACGAAAACCAGTTATTATTTTCTTTTTGGTACATTTTTTTTATTTTTTATTTTTTTCTTTAACATTCAACCTACGTTTATACAATTGTTAGCGCCAATAATACTTTATCATGTTTTTAATTGGTATATATTTTATTTTTTTCGTTTAACAGGGGAAAGGCGTACAAAATATATCAGAGATGTATTTTTGGCAAATTTTATTATAATTGGCCTTTTTGTTTTATATACTAAATTTGATACGAAAAGTGCAAATGCCCTACACTATTTATTTTTGCCAGAATTTTATTTTTTATGGGCCGCACAACATATTATTTTGTCTTATAGAAAAGCTGATTTTGTTGCAATTTTTCGCTCGAAATAGTACTAAATAAAAGAAAAATAATAATTTCATTATTTAGGCAATATATAGTATAATTTATATAATGTTACAATTTATTGAAAGATTAAAAAAATCAAAAAATCAAGGATTTTCTTTAATAGAACTTTTCGTTATTCTTGGTATTATCGGAAGTATCACAACTTTAAGCATTGTATCTATCAAAGAAGGAGAAAGATCTTTTTCACTCGATCAGGCTACTGAAAAATTTATTTCAGATATTGAAACTATGCGTTCAAATGCGCAATCAGGCATTGAGCGTTCTGATACTAATGAGTTAGTGGATGTATGGGGGGTCCATCTTGATCTAAACGTATTACCACAAACGGATTATACGTTATTTTCATCAGTAGATAATAATTTAACACGCGATCCTCTTGATGATGGCTTTGGAACAACACTTGCTCTTGAAAATAACATAGCCATAGCAAGTGTATCTAGCCCTATTGCAGCTGATGAAGGAGCTTACCATATTGCGTTTCAACAACACTCTGGTAGGTTTTTTATAAATAGTTTTCCTGTTAATGATAATTTTACAGTAACGCTTGTAGATGCAGCGGCTTTACGTACCACCAATGTAAACATAGGTCCTATAGGTATTATTGGAAGTTTTGATTCGGTATGTGGGAATGACATTATAGAAGTTGGCGAAGAGTGTGATAATTTTTGTAAAGCAGTTGACGTTGACGTTGTTGCTGGGTGTACTAAGGAGGAAGATTCGCCAATAGTTCAATGTACTGATATTTCACCTCTTTATATTGGAGGCACTCAACAATGCAACAAACCAGATGATCTTTATCCATGCGTGTGGAATAATCTTAATAATTGTACGTTACCAACATGTGGGAATGAGATTGTTGAAGATGGTGAAGATTGCGATGATGGTAATCTCGTAGATGGAGATGGCTGTAGCTCTCTTTGTGTTACAGGTCCTGCAGATATACGTCTTCCTAAAGTAGTGCCACCAAGCCCCCCTACTGGTCCTCCTGGTGGCAGTCCGCTTTCAGGTGGTAGTGGGTTCAGCTTTGGGTTTCCTAGTATTAATATTGGTGGTTTGGGAGGAGTTGGCGGCGTTAGCGGTGTAGGATGTTTTGTAATTCCAGTTAGTAATAATGATGAGTTTCAAACTTTTGATGAAGTTTCTTTATTAAGTTTAATGTTATTATTCATGTTTCCAATATTTTCTGTATATCTTTATGGGAGGAATATTAGAAAACGTGCTATAACTATTAAAATTTAGTTATGATTAGTGAGAGAGGGTTTTCTTTGGTAGAGGTTGTAATTGCAATAGTTATTCTTTCATTTGCCATGATCCCGCTATTAGGCCTTCTTGTTAAAAGCATTCAAACAAATAGGGATGTACCCAGACATCTAGTAGCGGTGTTGCTCGCAGATGAGGCTCTTTCAGTCGTTAAGAATTTACGTGATACCAATATATTTACTGGAGATCCCGCATTTACAAATGTATTTACTACTGGCGTATGTACAGTAGCTAGTCCTTGTATAATAGGTTATAATCCTACATGTTTTGATCCTGCGTGTACCACAATGAATGATTCTAAAGTGGTTGATTTGTGTGATGATAGTCCGCAGATTTTATCTCAAACATCAGAGGAACAAAAAATTGTTAAGTATGTACCTAGTATTTTGATGCAAACTTCTGGGGAACCAAATAATTTAGGGTATGTTCAGACTGGCCCCCCAGATAATCGTTGTGAAGATTATGATACCGAATATAAAAGAACCGTCGTAATCACCCAGATAGTTGAGGATAAACGAATTGAAGTAGAGGCAGTTGTAAGTTGGGATAATGGAGAACACACTTTTACTCTTAATCAGGATTTATATGCTTGGAAGACACCTTAAGAATAAAAAAATTATAAGAAAATCTTTTGGTTTCACACTTATTGAAGCTCTTGTCGCATCTGTCGTTTTTTTTATATTATTTGTCGCTGTAATTGAGATATTTAGAACATTCTTGAGCGAGAATGAAAAAGCAAAATCCTCACGCCTTCTTGTTGATCATGCCCGAGATATTACCGAGCAAATGCGTTACGACCTTTCAACAGCTCTTATTATTCCTGAAGGAGGCTGTCACTTTGATGATGGTGATACTGATGAAGACAATTTTGCCTTTTCATCCACACCAGACGGTGGAATTATTTTTATGAGTGTAATTGCAAAGGACGAAGAAAATTGTACTGGATATACTGTAGTTGATAATCCTGATGGACCAGGAAAACAACTATATAGGCTAGAAAATGTGTATCTTAGAGATCCTACGATTACGCCATATCTTGAAAAAAATATTTACATTTCTGATTATTCTATAACAGTTTTTGATGACGGTCTTCAAGCGCGAGAGCCTTTTGTTAAGGTGTCACTTACTTTTAATTCAACAGTTGAAGGTGTTGCCCCTTTAAGTGTACAATTCTCCGAAAGTGTTATTGGGGGCATCCCGGAATTACTTGGTAATCAAAGCACACCTACTGGGTCTGGTGGGCCTCCTTTTATAATTAATAATGTTTTAGGTGAAGGAGTAAAATCATTTACAGACTTGGCTGGCCATCCAAGTGCAGAATTTAGTCCGGTTGCTGCTTTAAATGATTTTTTTGTTGCAGCCGATTCTACTACCAGGCAAATAGTAGAATTTTATTCAGATGGTACATCCGAGCATAGACTAAAAAGTCATTTGTACCAAGGTAACCAATCGCTTGGAGTGGATGTTGCTATTGCGGATGGTGCAAGTCCTGGACAGTATTTTTTTAGCGTGAGAGGTGGCCAGTATGTTCATGAGTTCGACGCTGATGGTTATATAGATTGTAACGACGGTACAATGCAGAACCCGTTACCTAATAATGCGTATTGTGATGGGAGTAAAGGATTTTTTTGTCAACCCGCTCCTGGTAGGAAATCTAAGGGTAAGCAATTTTGCGCATATCCGTCTGGTGGATGGCCAGGTGGTGTTGCATATGAAAATCCAGGCAGTCTCCCAATCGTAGCACCTTTGGACCAAACTTATACGGTTGGGGGCTTTGGGTCTGCATTAGCTACTAATTTTGATGGTGACAGGATTGTGGTAGGTGCGCCAAATTCTTATTTTGGAGAAAGGCAAGAAAACCAGGGAGCTGCAGTAATATATGAAAAGATAGAAGGAGATTGGGAATATCAAAGATCGATTTTTGAAACGATTAAAAGAAGAAACTCTCGTTTTGGTCAAAGCCTTGCTATGTCGCATGATGGCAAGAAAATTATAGTTGGCGCATCAGGCCGCAATCATGTATATGTATATAATTATAATGGAGGGTTGTGGGATGATGTTGAAACTATTCCTAAGCCAGCTGGAGTAGATAATTTAAAAGCTTGGGGGAGTGAAGTTGCAATGTCTTGGGACGGTACTCGCATAGCCGTAGGCGCACCTCAAACATCTGCACCAGAACAACCTAGTCGTGGCGTCGGTTCTGTTCATTTTTATCGGTATGAAGGGGGTACTTGGGCGGAAGAGGGTTCGTTTATTGGTCCTTCGTGGAGATTGGGTGAAAATCAGGAAGAAGATGCAAAGTATCTTTTATGGTATGGAGAGTCACTCGATATGTCAGATGACTATCTTGCTGTTGGTGCAAGAATGGGCAATACCCGTTCAGGTTTTGCGCAAGTATATAAACTTAACGAACGTAACGGCAATACCACCTGGGATGAAGAATATTTGTTATATCCTGTGGAAGAAGAAGGAATTTTTGAACGTTATCCTACATCAACACCTTCTGGTCTTGATTTAGCAGGCAATTTTGGTTATGACGTTGATCTTTGCTATCCAGATAATTGTGTTATTGTTGCTGATAAAGGTTTGCTTGGTCCAGAATTAGCGTATTCAGTGGTGTATGATTTTTGCTGGATAGATGGCAACCTACCTGGGTGCTAAAATGTTTTACCATTTAAGGTTAGTATGAAATCACTTCTAGAACAAAATGGTGGTGTTACCATTTTATTAACCATGGCTATATTGACAAGTATTATTATTGTAAGTATTTCCGTTATTACTTTAAGAATCAATCGTCTTCGTTTTACTAGTAATATAGCAACAGCAACCAAAACATTACAGGAAGCCAAAAATTTACGTGAAGAGATATTTTTTCATGTATTGATTGAAGAAGGTGACCTCAGTCAATATTTTACCGAAGGTGGTGGAAAATGTCCTGATTGGAAAAACTGGAAAGGAAGTATGGAATACTGCATAGAAGAAGATGTTCTTGCAACCGGAGAATACAGAATTCATATGCGTTTTATAAAAAGAAACATAACAAAAGTGTTGCCGTTTTCTTTTCAGAACGAGCACTAGGTTGGCTAAGTAAATATTTAAATGAAAGAAAAGATATGGAATACTTCGGAAGAAATGTGTGAATGATATAATTACATCTGATGATACCATATTTTTTTATACCCACTATTGATATTGGCATAATAAATATTCCTACCTTTCCATTTTTTCATGGTTTAGGTTTTGCGATAATGGGTATACTTGTTTTGTATGAAGGACGGAGAAGAGGAGCTGATGTACAAATCTATTTTAACGTTTTCTTTTTTGCGCTTGTTGGAGGACTTGTAGGTGCAAGAATAGGAGGGATACTGACTAATTTGGATTTTTTTGTAGAAAACCCTGCTCAAATTTTTAATTTTGCACAAGGTGGATGGACTGAAGCAGGTGGTGCTGCTGGCGGATTTTTATTTGCTTTACTTTATGCGAAGAAACGCATCAGAAGCGTGAAAGAAGGTTTAGATATTTTTGCGCCAGCACTTACCGCACGATTTGGAATATCACGTTTTGGCTGTGGTGCTATGCATGATCATATGGGAAAAGTGATGGAAAGAGACTGGCCATGGGGGATAGAATATAATGGTGAGATACGTCATGAAACTGGAATATATTCTTTGTTTGCAAATGCAGTTATTTTTTTTATACTTTGGAAATTGCGAAAGCGTATAAAAACACCAGGGCTTCTCTTTGGAATATATCTTTTAATGTATTCCGCAAGTATTTTTATAATAAGATTTTTTAGAGCTGAGGACTTAGAATATATTTCAAATGTAAGGTATGCAGGACTTACACAAACGCAGTATATTATGATTGCAGTATTTACGTTCGGTATATTTTTTATATGGAAAATAAGGCAGTCTCTAGAAAACAAAAAAATTGATATTTTAAAAAGTTAATTTCTAGTTTAAAAAAACCGCATGAAAGCGGTTAGTTTTTGAATTGTTACTTTTTTAATTTATATGAAACGCTCTTTCTTTACATTCTGATTTTACTAAGTCTAGTTCAGATGCAATGTAATTCAGATCATTACGCATATATTCATTTGAGTTTTTATAAATACCATAGATTCCGTTTACTCGGTTATACTCATCAAGCACATAGTAGTATACGTTATTTCTTGTATTAACATTGTCTAATATATTTTTACAGAGAAACGCAGGATTAATAGTAATTTTTTGATGTAGCGTGGGCATCAATATTTTTATTGTGTCCGTGTCAATAATATAATCAGTTTGCACTGAACTAATACGTTGATTATACTGCTTCTGCTAATTATCTTCTGTCTCAACAATACTTTCTTCTTCGGTAGGAATAATAATATTTGAAGCTTCGTTTTCTGGCGATGGGCTATTAGTGTTAATAAGTGCGAATGCAGATACGAAAATAACTGCAGCGATTATAATAAGTACGCTATTTTTTGTTTGTTTATCTAGATTAGACACAAGACCTAGCAAAGGTATTGATGGTTGTTTATCTTCGGGAATGTTTTCTGACATATTTATAGATAGTTAGTATTCCCTTATATATCATAAACATTTTAATAAGGCAAGTACAATTCTTTCATTATTATTATTCTAGTTTTAAATCAATCTTTTATTATAATGAATTATATAATTTGAATATTTTAGAATCTATAGTAGTATTAAAGGAAATATTAATTATAAGTATAAAAAATATGAAGAAAACAACATGTAGGGAGCTTCGTGGTTCATGTGACGTTGAGATTTCTGGTGAAACCCCAGAAGAAATGGGAGAAAACAGTAAAAAGCACGTTATGGAGATGGTGCATTCTGGAGACGAAGGTCATAAGGCTGCTATAGAGAGTATGCAACAATTAAGCAAGGAAGAACAAATGAAGTGGTATGAAGACTTTAAGAGTAATTTTGATTCTTTACCAGACGCTTAAAAAATAAATAATATAAAAAATTTATCTATTTTTTTGTGCTATAAAAACGTTGCTTAAATAAAAACGATGTTTTTTGTTCCATATTCCGTCCTTATAAACATTTTTTGTAGTGGTGTTTCTTAAGTCAACAAAAGATAGGAAATCTTTTCCAAATTCGGTATATACCAAACCGTCTCTAATGCTATCACCGTGAAATTTTTTAGGGAGTAGATAGGTATCTTTTTTTTCGTTTAATGCAATTCTTTTTCTAGTTTTTCTAATAAAATTATATGGAATTGTAAAAATATGATATCCAGATGGTTTTAGAATACGGTAGATTTCTCGCAATGCTTGTTTTGGATCTCTCACATGTTCTAATACGTCTTGTGTAATAACAACATCGAAAGAGTTGTCATGGAATGTTAAGTTTTGAAGGTCCTCACATAGTATTCCATTTTTTGATAGTTTTCCTAATTGGGTGTCTTTAAAAAATTCTGAGCAAACATATCCATCTAGATTTTTTAATACGTTGTGGATAGAACCACTTGCTTGCGGTTCATAAATTTTTAGTTTTGGCTTTGTGTGAGCAAATTTTTTTAATGAGTATGGCGTATTAATTTTGTATGTATCTGAGAGCACCTTTGCTAGGTGTCTATTACGTGCATTTGAATTACAATTAATACATATAAAAGATTCTCTGGGTGCAAAAAAAGATGGCATGTGAAACAAGCGTGTAGAAAAAACAATACTAATGGTAAAAAAGAGTTTGAATTTAGTTTGTTCACCACAAACCGTGCAAATTCCTTTAACAAAGTTAAATTTTTTAAGAAATTTTTTTAGTGTTTTGAGCATGCGATTTGTTATTTTCTTTTTAGAATAACAATATCTTGATAGTTACCTAGCCCAGCTTCAAGATGAGCAAGTATTTCAAAATATTTACTATAGTTTTTTTGTATGTAATTTTTCGTGTGAAATGCTGTTTTATACCAACTTTTGTTTAATCCAACTGGATGAGCAGAATCCTCAAATGCAAATCCGTATTTAACGATGTCAGAACTACATTTTGATTTTATTTTTTCTGGAGCTCTTTTCCAACAAGTGTTGCCATGAATTGATATAAGAAAAATTCCTCCAGGTTTTAATATTCTTGCAATTTCTTTTATCCACTTGAACTGATAGTCTTCATTTAAATGACTGAATACAGATATTGAATATATAAAATCAAATTTATTATCTGTGTAATTTAATGGGGGAAGTTCGTCGTTTGATTGAAAAGAAACATTTTTAATATTTTTTTTACACCATTCTATGGCCTCTCTATCAACATCAGTGCCAAAAAAATTGGTTTTTTTTATCTGCGAATTTGCTGAAATAAGCGTACGTGCAACACCACAGCCAAAATCCAATATATTTTTAAAATCATTTATATTTATCCCAACCCGCCTTAAGGATTTAATAATTGTTTTCCAAGAAACAATGCTAACTTTTAAAAAATGTACTGTTCCATATTGTCCGTCTACTCTAGCTATTAGATGCGCAGGAGGGATTTTCGGAGTAGATTTATTTATTAAGGTAAATCTAATACTGTAATATATGCCTAAAATACTAGAAATTATTTTTTGTCCACTTTTTTCAATATTTTTTATAAATTTCATTATTTAACTTTTTGATTTAATTTATAAAGAAGACGGGAGCTCTGTAATCCAGGGCCTATGTTTTATAGTTATAGGTTTTTCAGAAAGAAGGTCAAAATCTGGATCTATTAAATAGAATGGTTCACTTCCGTTAAAAGAAAGAACAACTAGTGCATGAATTTCAAGATTGACGTTTGGATTTTTTTGTTTTTCTATATCATTTACTATATGTGCAAATTGATGAATAAGATGTGGTCTATAAACCATAAATCTTGATTTTCTATTCTCTTTATCAAGGTGTGGAAGGTACCCCTTTTTTAAGACACCAATTCTACGAGTGCGTTCGACCTTTGG